>CADCRD010000164.1 GCA_902803725.1 uncultured Eubacteriales bacterium | reverse complement strand
TCCGAACAGCCGTACAGGTGCAGTGTTCTTTACGCTGAAAGATGAACATTCACAGATCGACTGTGTGATGTGGGGGCAGGCTGCAGGGAGGATGACGGTAAGCTATGAAGTAGGCATGAAGGTAAATCTTCAGGGCCGGATAGATTATTGGAACAACAGAGGTCAGATCAGATTCAATGCGGTATTCATTGAACCGGCGGGAGAAGGTGAGTTAAATGCCAGATATGAAGAACTGAAAAAGCGCCTTTATGATGAAGGCCTTTTCGACACTGAAAAGAAAAAGCCTCTGCCGTTTTTTCCGGATAATGTTGCTGTCATTACATCACCCGAAGGATCGGCTGTCTGGGATATAAAAAAAACAATAACAGAAAAGAATGATCATGTGAATATATACATATACCCTGTAAAAGTCCAGGGACAGGGGGCAGCTGAGGATATAGCGGCAGCGGTCAGAAATGTTAATTCGTCCGGCAAAAAAACTGATATTATCATAGTTGCCAGAGGAGGAGGTTCTCCTGAGGAAAGATGGGCTTTCAATGAAGAGTGTGTGGTAAGAAGCATATACGAATCAACTATACCTGTGGTGACCGGAATAGGACACGAGGATAATGAGAGCCTTGCGGATCTGGCTGCAGACTATTATGCAAAGACACCGACTGCAGCTGCTTATGCTGCTGTTCCGGATACAAATGAACTCAGAGAAGATATATTGCTGCGTGCAGAAATGATGGACAGAACACTTACAGCTGTTGTCAGGGAGGCTGAATATGGACTGCTCAGGCATAGCCCTGTGCGTCACAGGGAAATGATGATGCGAAGAGTGTCGCAAAACAGTGAGAAAATCGATAAAGCAGCGTTGGATCAGCAGTATAAAATGCATCAGATCATAACTGAGGACCAGAATAAAACAGAGATGATCAAAATTACACTTGATGCACTGAATCCTCATAACATCATGAGCAGGGGATACAGTATAGTAAAAGACAAAAATGGAACGATAATAGCTGATACAAGAAATGTTAAAGTATCTGATGAACTTGATATTATCTTAAATAACGGAAAACTTCTGACTGAGGTAAGAAAGATAAGGAGCGGAAACGATGACTGATGAAAAAATCACTTTCGAAGAGGCGTATGAAAAACTCAGAGCAGCAGGTGAAAAGCTGGACTCCGGAGAAGTGACTCTGGAAGAAGCAATAAAGAATTACGAAGATGGAATAAAATATTACAAAATCTGTAAACAGATTCTTGATGATGCAAAGCAGAAAATCGAAAGTTTTAATACAGATGAAGAATAATATATGAATGTATCATCAGTATGCGCTGAATAAAATAGCAAATAATTAGAGAGGAGAATGATACAATGAATGCTGATTACAAACGTTATCTGGAGTTAGTTGAAATGCATATGGTCGATATCCTTCCTGATGTTGACAGTAAAAGTCTTACGTTATATGAATCGATGAAGTATTCACTCGTTGCAGGCGGGAAACGACTGAGACCATGTCTTGTAATGGCTGCATGTGAGTTTGCGGGTGGCAATATTCAGACAGCTTTGCCATATGCGTGTGCAATAGAATATGTCCATACATATTCGCTTATACATGACGATCTGCCGTGTATGGATGATGATGATTACAGGAGAGGCCGTCTGACAAACCACAAGGTATATGGTGAAGACATGGCAACACTTGCAGGTGACGGTCTTCTGACAACAGCGTTTGAAGCAATGACAAAAGATATGTTCCTTCATTTTGATAATGAGAAAGAACTTAAGAAAAGGATCAGAGCCATGTATGATATCGCAAAAGGCGCAGGATGCAGCGGAATGCTGGCAGGTCAGGTCGCCGATGTTGAGAACGAAGGTAAACCCGGCAGCCCTGAAATGCTTGACTATATCCATATCAATAAGACTGCAGCTATGATCATTGCGGCTCTCAGAGCAGGAGCTCATATTGGCGGAGCTGATGATAAAGTTCTAGCCGATCTCACCAGTTATGGCGAAGATCTCGGTCTGGCGTTCCAGATCGTTGATGATATTCTCGACATCGTTGGTGATGCAAAAGAACTCGGCAAAGAGACAGGTATGGACGAAAAAAGAGGCAAACTGACATATCCCAGCATCTATGGTCTCGATGCTTCTTATAAAAGGGTCGATGAACTGACAGAACATGCATTGTCTGTTATGGCACCATATTATGACAATGCCGAATTTTTCAATGATCTGGTACAGGAACTGGCATCAAGGACAAAATAAAGACACAGAGGTTCTTTTTATGACTAAACGACTGGAAAATATGAATCTGCCTGATGATATACGGCAGATGGACACTGATGAAATGGAACTTTTGGCTGTTGAGCTTCGTGAGTTTCTGCTGACACATGTTTCCGAAACAGGAGGTCATCTGGCCTCTAATCTTGGTGTGGTCGAGCTTACCCTCGCGCTTCACAAGGTATTCGACACATCAAATGACAGACTGATATGGGATGTGGGCCACCAGTCATATATACACAAGATTCTCACAGGCCGAAGGGATATATTTAATACGCTGCGTCAGCTGGATGGTATTTCGGGATTTCCCAAAAGAGCAGAAAGTATCCATGATGCTTTTGATACAGGTCACAGCAGTAATTCCATATCTGCCGCTCATGGAATGGCAGTCGCCAGGGATCTGAAACACGAAGATCATAATGTGATCGCTGTTATAGGCGATGGTGCGCTGACGGGCGGAGAGGCGTATGAGGGCCTGAATAATCTTGGAGATTCAAAAAGCAGAGCTATCATTATTTTAAACGATAACGGTATGTCAATAAGAGCAAATACGGGAGGTATTTCGCAGCATCTTTCCAAGCTCAGAGTTTCAAGAAAATATTATGCATTTAAAGGCGGACTGAAACGAACAGTGAAAAAAGTTCCGGCGATAGGCAGCGGTATTTACTACGGTGCTTCAAAAATGCGCGATATATTAAAATATGCACTCGTGGACGGTGTTTTTTTTGAGGAACTAGGTTTTACATATATCGGTCCGATAGATGGTCATAATATAGAAGCATTGACAGAAAATCTCGAGGCTGCAAAACATTCTGAAAAGCCTTGTGTCATTCATATTATTACACAAAAGGGAAAAGGATACCGAAATGCTGAGAATAATCCCGGAGTTTTTCACGGCACAGGTCCTTTTGACAAAACTACAGGCCTTGCAATAAAAAAGCCCGGATGCCGTACATTTTCTGATGTATTCGGCAGCAAAATGACACAGCTGGCCGCAAAGGAGCCGCGCCTTACAGCTGTATCAGCTGCGATGATCGATGGTGTGGGACTTCATGAATTTGCTGAAAGATATCCTGACAGGATGTTTGATGCAGGCATTGCAGAGCAGCATGCAGTTAGCTTTGCTGCAGGACTGGCTGCAAGCGGTCTTAAGCCTGTTGTTGCAATATACTCAACCTTCATGCAGCGCGCTTATGATCAGATATCACAGGATGTATGCATGCAAAATCTACCCGTCATTTTCGCAGTTGACAGGGCAGGTGTCGTCGGAGCCGACGGAGCGACACATAATGGAATATTCGATCTTTCATTTCTGACACATATACCGAACATGACTGTCCTCGCTCCCCGTGACGGTGCTGAACTGGAACAGATGCTGGAATACGCAGTTGACATTGATTCACCTGTTGCAATAAGATATCCGAGAGGAGCTGCTGAAGACATAGATGTTCCCTGCATTCCTGTTTCAGAAGGTGCTCAGCTTCTGAAACAGGGTGATGAAATAAATATATGGGCATGCGGGAGCATGGTGAAATCGGCTCTTAAGGCCAGCTTGATACTGGAATCTGAAGGAATAAGATGCGGAGTCACAGACGCAAGGTTCATTACACCTCCTGACAGGAAAAAAGTGCTTGAGGCAGCATCATCATCAAAATTGATCATAACATGTGAAGATAATGTCACACATGGTGGTTTCGGGAGTATAATATCCGATATCATTTCTGAGGAATATCCGGGTATTTCTGTATACAAGATGGGATGGCCGTCAAAATTCATTGAACACGGTTCTATTCCCGAATTATTCAGCAGATACAGACTTGACGCAGAAGGAATGGCAGAAAGGATTCGTGAAATAATTGAAAGAAAGGCTTGATGTTCTTTTAACACAAAAGGGGATGGCTCCCTCCAGAGAAAAAGCCAAAGCTCTGATCATGGCCGGCCAGATCTGGATAGACGGCAGCCGTATAGATAAAGCCGGCACAATGGTCGACTCCAAATGTGAGATAGAGGTCAGAGGAGACACATGTCCCTATGTCAGCAGAGGAGGCCTGAAGCTTGAAAAGGCTATGGAAATGTTTGATTTTCATGTTGAAAATGCAGTCTGCTGCGATATGGGAGCCAGTACAGGTGGTTTTACCGACTGCATGCTGCAGCGTGGCGCACAAAAAGTTTACGCAATAGACGTCGGATACGGACAGCTGGATTACAAGCTCAGAACAGATCCGCGTGTAATCAACATGGAGAGGACTAACATAAGGTATATGGATACAGCTCTAATTGAAGAGCCTGTTGATTTTATCAGTATCGATGTATCGTTTATATCGCTGGACCTTATACTTCCTGTTGCGGCTGAAGTGCTTTCTGAAACCGGCAGGGTCCTTTGTCTTGTAAAACCTCAGTTCGAAGCCGGACGCAGTCAGGTGGGGAAAAAAGGTATAGTAAGAGATCCGGCCGTCCATAAAGAGGTTATAATCAAAGTGGCAGGTTATGCTGAAAAAAACGGGCTTTATCCTCAGGGTCTTACCTTTTCGCCGGTCACAGGGGCAAAAGGCAACATAGAATATCTGTTGTATCTTGAAAGAAATAATGCTAAAATCGACATAGATTTTTTGGCTGATGAAGTTGTCAGAGAGTCTCATCAGAAATTGGCATGAACATTGAATAAGGGGGAATGTGTACAATGGCATTATCACCGATGATGCAGCAGTACATGGAAATAAAAGAACAAAATAAAGACTGTATTCTGTTTTTCAGACTCGGCGATTTTTATGAAATGTTTTTTGATGATGCCATAGAAGTCTCGAGGGAACTGGAACTGACACTTACAGGCAAAAACTGCGGTCTTGAGGAAAGAGCTCCTATGTGCGGAGTTCCTTTTCACTCGGCCGATTCTTATATTGAAAGACTGATCGAAAAAGGTTACAAGGTAGCCATCTGCGAACAGACAGAGGATCCTGCTGCAGCAAAAGGACTGGTTAAGAGAGAAGTGATCCAGATAGTTACTCCGGGAACCGTAACTAGCTCCAATATTCTCAGTGAGAAGGACAATAATTATCTGGCTGCAGTTTACGTGACAGGAAAAGGCTGCGGATTTGCTTACAGCGATATATCCACCGGGGAAATTAAGGTCACTGAGATATCAAATGGCAGCATTTTGAATGATCTGATCAACGAACTTGTCAGGATCAATGCCAGTGAGATCCTTATAAACTGCGATGCAGACAAATTCATTGACACCGGCGCTGTTACCTCAGCGTGTGAGGCATACATCAGCGAGTACGATCCTTCAGTTATTTCTTTAAGATCGTTAAAAGCAGTGATCAAAAAACAATTTTCGTCGTATTCTCTGACATCTCTTGGGCTGGAAGACAGAAACCTTGCGGTCTCTGCCCTCGGGGAACTTTTGGTGTATCTGAATGAAACACAAAAGCAGTCTCTTTCTCATATAATGAGGCCTGAATTTTATAAAACAGGCAGTTATATGGCACTTGACAAGGCGACGATCCGTAATCTGGAAATCACGGAGACATTGTTTGAAAAAAATGTAAAAGGGTCTCTTCTGGGGGTTCTTGACAGAACGCACACTGCAATGGGTTCAAGAAAAATGAAGCAGTGGCTGAGAGAACCTCTTAATGATGCTGATAAGATCAATGAAAGACTGGACGGTGTCGACGCTCTTTTGAACGATCCTCTGACAACGAATAATATACGTGAAAATCTCAAGTCGGTGTATGATTTTGAAAGACTGTCAGGCAGGATCGCTTCAGGGAATGCCAACGGCAAGGATATGACAGCCCTCAGAAATTCCATATTCGTTTTACCTGAACTGAAAATGGATCTTGAGGGACTTCCTTCCGAAATACTTGATAAACTTGAAAAGAACATAGATCCGCTAACTGAGATCTATGAAAAAATAGACAAAGCTATAGTAGATGATCCGCCTTTCACAATAAAAGAAGGCGGGGTAATAAAGCGGGGTTATTCAGATGAACTTGATAAGCTGAATGATTCGATAAAGGATGCAAGAAGCTGGATCGCAGAGCTGGAATCCAAGGAAAAGGAACGTACGGGAATCACGAATCTTAAGGTTGGATACAACAAAGTGTTCGGTTATTATCTTGAGATCACAAAATCCTGGTATGATCATATACCTGAAAATTACATCAGAAAACAGACCCTGGCAAATGCCGAACGATTTATCACTCCTGAATTAAAGGAGATGGAGAGTCTGGTGATGAATGCAGAGACAAAGATCAACAGTCTGGAATATGATCTTTTCTGCGAGCTCAGAGAATATGTAAAAAGCGCTATAAGCAGGATCCAGCAGACATCAGCTGCAGTCTCGACTCTGGATGTTCTGGCGGCATACGCTGATGTCTCCGGCAAACTGGGATACGTCAGACCCGAAGTCGATACGGGTGAAAAGATAGTGATAGAAAATGGCAGACATCCGGTGATAGAACAGATGATCCAGGATGGAGTATTTGTATCGAATGATGTTTATCTGGACAGAGATGATTCTTCGCTGTTGCTTATTACAGGTCCGAATATGAGCGGAAAATCTACCTACATGAGACAGACAGCTATTATAGTACTGATGGCCCAAAGCGGATGTTTTGTGCCGGCAGACCGGGCGCAGATAGGTGTCTGCGACAGGATATTTACCAGGATAGGGGCGAGTGATAATCTGGCCGGCGGCGAGAGCACCTTTTATGTTGAAATGAGTGAGCTTGCTTATATATTGAATTCTGCAACTAAGAGAAGCCTTGTTATTCTGGATGAGATAGGCCGGGGGACCAGTACTTATGACGGCCTTTCTATTGCATGGGCTGTGTGTGAGTATATGTGCAGAAGCGATAAAAAAATTCGCACTTTGTTTGCTTCGCATTATCACGAGCTCACCGACCTTGACAAGAAACTTGACGGATTCAGGAATCTCAATGTCGATGTTGCTGAGATCGATGGTGAAGTGGTATTCCTGCACAAGATAGTTGAGGGCAGTGCGAGCCGCAGCTACGGAATACACGTAGCAAGGATCGCAGGAGTACCTGAAGAGCTTCTTGAGAGTGCAGATAAAAAGCTCAGAGAACTTGAGCAGGCTAGTTCTGCTATGAACGACCCGGATGGTCTGCAGCTGCAGCTCAGGTTATAACAGCCGGGTTTCGCTGTATGACCGGTCGTATCGTTATGAAATAAACATACAGAGAAGATATACAAAATGATAAAATTACTTAGAAAAACAGTTTCTGATAAAATTGCAGCAGGGGAAGTGGTCGAAAGACCTCTTTCTGTCGTGAAGGAACTGATGGAAAACTCAATAGATGCAGGAGCGACTAAGATAATAGTCGATATTTCAAAAGGCGGAAGCGAATACATCAGAGTGACAGATGACGGTTCAGGTATACCGGCTGATGAAGCTGAAATGGCTTTTCTGAGACATGCTACCAGTAAGATCGAAAATGCCGAAGATCTGGATGCCTTGGATACACTTGGATTCAGAGGAGAAGCTCTTGCTTCGATCGCGGCTGTATCCAGAACTGAGCTGATCACAAAAACAAGGGACAGCAAGGTCGGCCGAAAACTTGTGATCGAAGGAGGTATGATTTCAGATAATTCTCCTCAGGGAACTCCTGACGGCACAACTATCGTTGTTCGGGATTTGTTTTACAATACCCCTGCAAGACGTAAATTCATGCGTTCTAAGGCTTCTGAAACGGCAGCTATAACTGACCTTGTTACAAATATTGCTCTGGCTTATCCTTCAATAAAAATAAGAATGATCAGCAATGGCAACATTCTGTTTTCGACTCGGGGAACAGGCGACAGGCTGGATGTCATAATAACTGTTTCGGGCAGGCAAAGCAGCAGCAGACTGCTCGCAGTTAACGCAGAAAATGAAGAATTCCATCTTGAGGGATACGTTTCCGGACCGGCTGAGAGCAGAGCAACGAGAAAGAATCAGGTGTTTTTTGTCAATGGAAGGTCAGTTCGCAGTAAGGTTATAGAAAAAGGACTGGACGCAGCATACAAAGAACGGTTATTCGAGGGAAGGCATCCGGTTGCTTATCTGTTTTTACAAGTCAAGCCTGATACTCTGGATGTAAATATCCATCCGACGAAACAGGAGATCAGGTTCGATAATGATGAAGCAGTTTCTGATTTTATAAAAGATGCAGTAAAACAGGCTCTGATGAGCCGTGATGCTATTCCGGACATTGACAATGTCCGTTTATCAGATTCTTTGTATGCTGACAATATATCCGAAATAAATTATGCGGATAAAAAAACAGAAACACATCATGATGACAGAGAATACAAACAGAAAATAAAGGATATTCTTTTTTCGAATTACGCAGGCAAAGATGATAGAGGGGAGTTTAAAAAAGAACCGGCAACAGCCAAACAAGTTGACGTAAAAAAATTACTGTCTGATATTCGGGCTGAAAGTGATCATTTGCGTGAACAGCAGAGTGAATATAAGGCGCAGGTCGAGGTTTCAAAAGAACACAGAAAACTGGATTTTTCAGCTTTCGATATTAAAGGAGTCATATTCGGAACATATATCCTTATAGAATCCGTTCAGGATGAAGAGTTTTATATGATCGATCAGCATGCGGCGCATGAAAGGATCTTCTTTGAACAGCTCACTTCAAGGCTGAATAATGAAACAAAAATCAGTCAGCAGATCATGATCCCTCTGACATTCGACTGTAAAAGAGATAATGACGAATGGATCAGACCTCTTGAGTCATTTGGCTTTGAAATCGAAGAATTCGGACAGACGACATTTATAGCAAGGGCGATACCGGAATTTTTCGATCTGACTCAGGCCGAAACATTTCTCACAGATTATATAGACATGCTGGATGATATAAGGGATTTTGAGAGTGCTGAACTGAAGGACAGGCTGGCCATGAGAGCCTGCAAGAGTGCTGTTAAGGCCCATGATATGTTGAAAGACGAAGAAATCTCAAGATTGCTGGATGATCTGTCAAAGTGTGAAAATCCTTTTTCATGTCCTCATGGCAGACCGACTTTCATAAAAATGAGCAGATATGATATTGAAAAACTTTTCAAAAGAGTGTAAAAATGCGTAAAGTAATTGTCGTAGTCGGACCTACAGGCGTCGGAAAAACTGAATATGCCATAAGCATTGCAAATCGCTTTAACGGAGAAATCGTCTCCTGTGATTCCATGCAGCTTTACAAATACATGGATATAGGAAGCGCAAAACCTGATTCGAACGAACTGGCTCAGGCACGCCATCATCTCGTCGATGTTATCGATCCGCGGGAAGATTTTTCAGTCGTCAAATATAATAAAATGGCAAAGGATGCTATTGAAGATATATTTTCCAGAGCTAAAATACCTGTGATCGCAGGCGGCACAGGACTTTATCTTAATTCCCTTATTTATGATATGGACTTCGGCGTTCAGGGAAACAATTCCGTGTTTCGTCAGAAGATGACGGCATTAGCTGAAGAAAAAGGGGCACAGTATGTTCACGAGCTTCTCAAGAAAAAGGATCCTGAAGCAGCCGAAAGACTTCACCCAAATAATCTTAAAAGGGTTATCAGAGCTCTTGAAGCCTGTGAAAACGGCGGCTCGATCCGTGACTTTGGCAATGTAAGCAAAAAAACGGCAGATTACGATGTCATCATGATCGGTCTTACAAGAGACAGAGCCGGGCTGTATGACAGGATCAATAAAAGGGTCGATCTGATGGTCAGTGCAGGGCTCATAGATGAAGTAAGATCACTCATGAACATGGGGCTGACTTCTGATGATACAGCAATGAAAGGTATCGGATACAAAGAGATCATTGATTACTTTGATGGCAAGTATTCTCTGGAAGAAGCAATCAACACAGTAAAGAAAAATACCCGTCATTATGCGAAAAGGCAGATGACATGGTTCAGACGTTACAAGGAGTTAAAGTGGTTTGATATAGATCTGTATCCGGACAAGACAATGGCTTTAGACGATATTTCAAGCTGGATCGAATCGAAGATGAGGGAAAGTGATTTTTCCGGCAATCAGTGAAACTGCAGGAGAAAAGAAATGACCAAAAAGAAAATTCTCAGAGTACATAACAAGAGCGACAAACCCGATAACGTTGTGATGAAAGAGCATCAGATCAATGAAAAGTGCAATGAACTTGAAAGGGGACTTCCGTCTTTCATGCAGGGTTTTTTTGCTTATCTTAAAGGAAATGTACTGCCGATGACAAGACTGGCTTACCTTCATGATATAACTTTTTTCTGCAATTATCTGCTGACGGAGACAGATCTGATCAGCGAAAATGATTCCGGACAGAAATCTGAAAAAAAGAGTCCTGAAGAAATAAAGTTAAGTGATTTCAAGAAAATTAAAGCTGCACATGTCAATATGTTCATAGACTACTGCCGTAATTATACGGTTGAATCAGGCGATGCCGTTTATTATTACGAAAACAGCAACAGATCGCTTGCCAGAAAAAAGTCGTCTTTATCGGTGATGTTCAAGCAGCTCTACAGAGATGAACTTTTGCCAAAGAATATAACTGACGGATTTGATCCGATCCGCGTGCCAAAGCCCGGTGAAAAGGAGATAAAGGCACTGCAGGACGATGAAGTAATGATAATGCTGGATGCTGTGACGACCGGCAGCGGACTGACTAAGAAGGAACATGAATACTGGGAAAAGACAAAGCTAAGGGACAAAGCCATACTTATTATTTTCCTGACATACGGACTGAGGCTTTCGGAACTGCAGCAACTGAATGTGTCCAGTTTTAATTATTCAAGAGGGGAATTTACTATATACAGAAAAAGGGGCAAGGAATCTTCGATGCCGCTGAACCGGTCTGTGACGGAGGCTGTGCGTGATTATACAGAAAACGAAAGACCTTCGCAGGATCTGCCTGAAGAGCATGCGGATGCGCTGTTTTTATCACTGCAGAAAAAACGTATGACGGAAAGACAGATACGCGAGCTGGTCAAAAAATATACATCTATCGGTATGAATGTTTCGCGCAAATCCGGCTACAGCCCGCACAAGCTGAGGGCTACTACAGCAACCAGTCTCATAGGGCGCGGCAACTCGATATTCGATGTTCAGGAACTTCTGGATCATGAACAGATCACAACTACGCAGCTTTATGCAAAGCATAAGATGAATACAAGACGTGATCTTGTGCGTGATATGGAGTGGGAAATCGAAAGAAAAGAAAACAATGAGGAACAAACAAATGAAGAAAAAAGTGATAAAAACAAATGAAATGGAGCAGTATTTGTATCCTGATAATATTGCAAATCTGGACCAGTTTGTCGAAGAAGTCGTAAAAAAGAACGACGGTTTTGTTAAGATGCAGTATCTGAATGATGATGCAGAAACAAATCCATTTTTCGTTCACGAGGATATAAGAACTGTTTATGTCAATTTTAATAACCTTACCACAATAGAAGAAGATGAAGTCATGCTGATGAGTGATTCTGAATTCGAAGAACAGCTGGCACCATTTTGCTATGACATCTGCAGTGGATGTGCATTTGACGGTAATCCGGAGACAGGATGTGACAGGATACTGAGAAAAAGAGATAAAATCAACATTCTGGAAGAAAGCTGCTTTCTTTATACTGATCAGGATGAACTGGAAGACATTGGTGATATGTCCGGACTTGATTATCATCCGTTTGATAAAGATGAAGGAAAGATATTTCAGTTTCCTCTAAGCCGCAGTGAAGATGAAGATGAAGATGGAGATGAATAATAATGGATAATACAACAGAACTTCTGACTGGCAGCATGGGTATTTCTCCTGTTGCTGTCGATATAGTAAACAAGGCCGAGAATGAAGTCTCAGCGCAATTCGAAAAGCTGAATGACATAACAGCTTATAACCAGTATAAAGTCCTCAAAGCGATGCAAAAATACCGTCTTTCGGACACGCATTTTTCATGGAACACCGGCTATGGATACGACGATGCCGGACGTGAGATCACAGAGAAGATATTCGCTGAAGTGTTCGGTGCACAGTCAGCTCTGGTCAGGACCCAGATCGTAAACGGGACACATGCCTTGTCTCTGGCGCTTTCCGGCGTTTTAAGACCCGGAGATGAGATGATATACTGCACAGGCAGACCGTATGACACGCTGGAAGAAGTGATCGGGATACGCGGAGAAGGCATGGGGTCTCTCAGGGAATTCGGCATCAAGTATAAGCAGGTTGAACTGGACCCGGACGGTCACATCGATCAGGCTGCTCTTAAAGAAGCAATAAACGAAAATACTGCAATGGTATGCATGCAGAGAGCTACAGGATATGGCTGGCGTCCGGCTGTTACTATAAATGAAATCGAACGAACATGTGCATTTGTAAAAAGCATTGATCCAAAAATCATTTGCATGGCAGATAACTGCTACGGTGAATTCCTGGCTGTGAAGGAACCTACCCAGACAGGCATTGATATTATGGCAGGCTCTCTTATAAAGAATCCGGGAGGTGGTCTTGCGCTTTCAGGAGGATATGTCGCCGGCCGAAAAGATCTTGTGGAAAAAGTTGCTTACAGGCTCACATGCCCCGGCATTGGCGATGAATGCGGGCTTACATTCGGTCAGACAAGAAATATGCTGCAGGGATTGTTCATGGCCCCCAAAGTAGTAAATGGTGCATTGAAAGGTGCGGTTTTGTGCGGAAAAGTCTTTGAAACGCTTGGATATGAAGTGTGTCCTGCTCCAGACGAAGAACGCAGTGATATCATACAGGCCGTCAAGTTAAGGACTCCTGAGGCTCTGGTTGCATTCTGCCGCGGTGTGCAAAAGGCAGCGCCTGTCGATTCATTTGTCATTCCTGAACCCTGGGATATGCCGGGTTATGACGATCAGGTGATCATGGCTGCAGGTGCATTCGTTCAGGGAAGCAGCATAGAATTGTCTGCCGACGGACCGATGCGCGATCCTTATAATGTGTATTTTCAGGGCGGATTAACATATGAGTATTCTAAATTCGGTGTGCTTATGGCACTTGACAGCATGATCAAAGAAGGATGCATAAAATTATAGTTGGTTGTCGTAATTTATTTATTGTAATGACTGAGAAATATAATAATGACAATATAATAAAAAACCAAAAGATCCTTGCATATGTTAAGCTGGTGTTTCTTTTTGTTATAGTTATAGGTCTGCCTGCTTATATCTGGTTTTTCCAGCACCAGCTGATCGATTCAGTATCCAGCGTTAACAAAGTCCAGAATCTTTTAAACAGCAACAGAATGCTGAGCGTTCCGATCTATATAGGTGCTCAGATATTACAGATCGTAATTTGTATTATACCAGGGCAATGGCTTCAGATGGGCGCCGGGCTTGCATGGGGATTCTGGCTCGGATGTCTGTATTCGATAATTGGTGCAGCTATAGGATCATTTTTAACATACTATGTAGCAAAATGGCTGGGTAAAGATGCTATGTATTTCATCTTTGGACAGGAGAAGATGGATCACTATGTTGAAAGGCTTCGCAGCCGCAAAGCGATAATCATCGTATTCTTCATTTTTCTGATACCCGGTGTACCAAAGGATCTTTGTAATTACGCTGCTGGTGTTTCTGAAATGAAATTAAAGCCATTTCTGGCAGCATCTCTTCTCGGCAGGATACCAGGAATGATGGGATCACTTTTAATAGGAAAGAATATAGCTGCATCCAGCTATATATCAGCTATAGTTATAGCCGTCATAGCTCTTGTCTTGTTTGTGCTGGGGATCATTTTTCACAAGCACATATTCGCGTTTATAGAAAGGAAAGCAGTGAAGTCTCCGCATCCTGATAATAATGACAGCAAAAATGATCTGACCGATAATAAGTGATCTGTCAGCGGCCTCCGCGATATGTATAAAGCTATGTAAATAATCAAAGGGCACCATGAAAATAAGGGTGTTCTTTTTTTGCTCGAACAAATGTTCAAAAAAGTGTTGACAAAATGCGAACATTCGTTTATTCTTTATATACGAACAAACGTTCAGAAAGGTGAACAGGGGAGATGAGAATATGATGGAATTGCCATCATATTGAATATCGGAGGTGTGATCATGGAAATGAGAATAGATAATCGTATAAAAAGAAGAAAGCAGATAAGAGTAAAATCAAAAATAAGATTCACATGTTTTGTTGCAATGATAATAATAATGGCTGTTATCGGATTTAACTCGATTTTAGGTCTGAATGTTGTCAGCGGCGAATCAAATGACAATTTCATAACTGTAGAAGTTCTTCCCGGTGAAACTCTTTGGGATATAGCTTCAAACAATATGTCCGATGATATGGATAAACGCAAGGCTGTATATCTTATACAGAAGGCAAATGACCTTGATGATGCGGCCATTCATCCCGGACAGATATTAAAAGTGCCAGTTTCATAGATTTTCTATTTAACTCCAAATCTCTACAACTTAATTACTTTACTCAATGGTCCAGAGGCCAAAATTAGCTGTTAGGGCAGTTTATGATTGATTTTCGAGGTATAATTACCTTATGGTATCAAAAAAAGACGCTTAAAACGCAATTTTGAGCCTCGCATTGTTTTTTGTTGGAATTTCAACATTTGTAAACATATGTACACAGCTTTATATAAAAAATCCGAGTTTGGGTCATTAAAATACTTAACTATTCCCAAAATTATGATTTTAGGAATAGTTAAGTATGTTTATCCAAATCCTTCTGTTTTTAATTATCCTTATCTGTTTCCTGCTGCTCAAAATCCATCAGCAGTTTTTCATCTACCCCGTTTATTATTTTGGTTATGCTTTTGTTTAGTATCAGCCGGGCTGTATTATAGGAACAATCAAGTTCATTTGCAATCTGTCTGATTTTCCCTCCATTGATATATATCTCAATCGATATTTTGTTCTTTGGATCAAGTTTTATGATTTGAAGATCTATCGAATCATAAAGACATTTAAGTGAATTAAGATAATTTAAATGATCAAGCTTTTCGTTATAAAGCTCATTCTGCTTTTCCAGGAATTTATTTGTGAGTTCCTGATATCTGAAAAATGCTTTTGCTGTCTGATCTACAAAACTGTTACCCTTTGTCGGCGGCTGTATCATGGTTTTTCCTGAAATTACAAAATCATTCAGATCAGGATAACTGTCCGTATTATAATGGCTGAGTTCCTCATGAATACATTTAATGTTTTCACAGACGACCTTCTGATACTTTTTTCTGTTTTTCAGATAATCTTTAATTATATTTTCCAAACTCATGAAAGGTACTCCTATTCTTATTTCAGAATAATTGTACCCTGTTTATGCTTATTGCATGTAATATTTTACCATAAATTAAGCGTTAGTCAATAGATATAATTAAGTGACCGGCCTCGCTTTACGACGAAGCCGGTCATCATATGATCAGTGACATTTATACTACTGTTTTTTCTTTTTCTTTGTTTTTTTATCTTTCTTATCTTTTTTGGGCTCTTTTGTCCCAACTCTGACTTCCTGATTGACCGAACTGTAATAACTGCTGTTGAACTTGTATTTTTTCTTTTCTTTGCCATCAATATATACAGTTTTCCACAGTTCTGCAGAATATCCCGTAACACCGTATTTCTCAACGACCCTCTTGCCTTTTTCGAGGGTTTTATCCATTATTTCCTTTGTTCCCGGAGGATTGACAGAAAGAGTTTTTGAAGTAAATTTGATTTTTCTGTTCGCAGGCCTGCTTTCTTCTCCTATAATAGCGAAAGTAATTGAGCCGGAATCGGTCGTTCTGCCGTATATGTAAATGGATTTTTTGTTATTGTTTTCGAATTTGAGATCTTCTTGATTCCCCGAAATGGCGGCATCAAATGACAGCGGAACATAATGGATCGTCATGCCATGATTGTGACGTTCTTTTATTTTCATTTCTGACAGAATAGCAGCATTATAAAGTGTGGTAGCGACCTGACAGATGCCTCCGCCGTAATCGTCCACTACATCATTTCCCTGGTATGTTCCGGCAAGATAATATCCATTCTTGGCCGTAAACGGGCCGACAGCTTTATAAACAGAAAAAACTTTTCCGGGTTCGACAATACTTCCGTTGATTTTACGGCATCCGTTTTCTATGTTCTTTCTCCTGCCGGTATAACCGTAGTCATACGAAGTCGTATATATACCCAGAACATCTTTCATATGACTCAGATCTTTTTCCTTTACCTTTGGCTGCTCGGTTTTGACGAATACGGTCACCGTTCCTTCCTTCATATTCCAGTCTTTTTTGATGAATGAAGTCAAAGATTCATATGTTTTGCCTTTGATGATTTCAGTCCCCTCTTTTTCCTTTACGATAATGACTTTATTTTTTTTACCGATAGTGATCCGTGCGTCCTGAGGCTTTCTGTTAAAGAATCTGGCGTTTTTATCAATGATGACCTGAGAAGTTTCGTCAGTTATGCTCTTATTGATCTTTATGTTTGTTGTTTCTTTATCGTCAAATATTGAGTGCAGTTTAAAATATTTTTTTAGGAAATTCCCTTCCCTTGCAACGTTATAAGCTGAATCTACTGCTTTATCCACATCATAAGCTATATCGATTTTGCCTACCTTGAGTTTTTTCTCTATATCCTTGTACTTAAGCAGAATATATCCTTTTTTTGTGTTGTGCTCGATATGATAATTAATAGTATCAGCAGCCATTTTTTTTGTCATTGCAGCAACAGAGACATTCTCAATTGAAACACCGTCCAGAATTTTATTGTCATACTTTTTCAATGCTTTATTAACATAAGAATTAGCATGAATCATAAAAACGATACCCACAATAATGAGTATGCCGATTATTGCAGCAATAACTATAAACGCAGTTTTTTTCTTGCTTTTTGAAGTTGCTGTATTTTCTGTCATGTTATTCCTCATTGATAGTGTTGCTGTTTGCTATTGTGTCCAAATAACCCTGAAGGATCAGAACAGCAGCCTGCTTGTCTATTACCTTTTTTCTGTTTTCACGTCTTACACGGCCTTCGATCAGCACCCTTTCGGCGATTTTAGTTGTAAATCTTTCATCGTAATAAACGATTTTAATATTTGCCATGCCTGATGAGCGCATTTTGTTTTCAAGCATCACCTTGAATTCATATACTTTTTCTGTCTGTGGGCTGTCGCTGCCATTGAGCATTTTATTAAGCCCTATAACAACAGTGTCACAATCATATTCTCTGATCAGTGCCATGACCTTGTCACAGTCTTTCCTGATACCTATTCTTTCTATGGTTGTTATACCGTTTGCGGCGATCAGAAGCTCGTCACTGACTGCAACGCCTATTGTTTTGTCGCCTACATCTAATCCGATTTTTCTCATTTTAAAATATTGCTGTCGATAATATAAGCCTGAGAACTGGTTTTTAAACAGTTATTCGGCATGTAAATACTAACTGCAAAAGAAAAAAGGGTCGTTTATGCGACCCTATATCATTTTACTTGTCAAGAAAATTCCTTACGATTTCCTCTGCCAGGTCATCCCTGTCTATCTGTCTTATAATGTTTCTGGCATTATTGTGACTTGTAATATATGAAGGATCGCCTGAAAGAAGGTAACCTACGATCTGGTCGATCGGATTGTATCCGCGTTCTTCCAGAGCAGTATAAACTTCTTCGAGGATCTGCCTTGGAGTTTTCTGTTCAGTTTTTGACAAGCTGTCAAACAACAGTGTATTTCTTGAATCCATTACAGTCTCCTTTCTGTTAATGCTTTGTTCATTATAGTACAAACATTTGTTTTTTACAAGGGAGATTTCCGCATTTACAGCAACTCTTCAGCAACTTTAAAAGCATCATCCAGCTTTGACGGATCTTTTGCTCCGGCCTGAGCCATATCAGCCTTCCCGCCGCCACCGCCGCCGGCAGCCTTCGCTATTTCTTTGATCATTTTTCCTGCATTATATCCTTTTTGTACCACATCGTCTGTTAATGAAACAAGAAATGTAACTTTACTTTCATTAACTGCGGCCAGAACTAAGGCAATGTTTTTATTGTCGGCTTTGACTTCGTCAGAAATGGTTCTCAGCTCATCTATGCTGAGGCCTTCAAAGCTTTTTGTGATCAGGCGGACTCCGTTGATTTCCTTTGCATCTTTGATGATCTCATCTGATGCACTGGCCAGCTGAGCGTTCTTCAATTCATTGAGTTCTCTCTTTGTTTCCTGCATTTCAGTGACAAGTGAATCTATGCGTACAGCAAGCTGATCAGGTTTTGTTTTAAGCTTTTCACATACAGCATCAAGGATCTCACTCTGCATCTTGTCGTGCGCAGCGATCCCCGGGCCCGTTACAGCTTCGATCCTGCGAACTCCGCTGGCAATGCCGTTTTCGTTTAAGATCCTGAGTGCACCGATCTGACCGGAATTTTTGACATGTATTCCCCCGCATAGCTCTTTGCTGTAGTCCCCTATACTGACCACTCTTACTACATCGCCGTATTTGCTGTCAAAAAGGCCGATGGCACCTTCAGACGATGCTTCTTTGATGCTCATTATCTTTGTCGTTACAGGCAGAAATTCTGAGATCTTATCATTGACGATATTTTCAACTGTTTTGATCTGATCGTCAGTCATTGCTTCAAAATGACTGAAATCAAATCTCAGTGAATCCTTCGTTACAAGTGAACCGGCCTGCTGAACGTGTTCTCCGAGCACTTCTCTTAGTGCGGCGTGCAGAAGATGTGTCGCAGTGTGGTTTCTGGATGAATTGTTTCTGTCCCGGATATTCACTCTGCAGTGAATTTTGTCTCCGACCTTCAGTACACCTGAATTGACCGTAACTGTGTGAAGGAATACGTTGTCATGTTTGTTTACATCGCTTACGAATCCTTCAAATCCCTCGCCGGTTTCGCTTTCAAACATCAGCCCTGTATCAGCGATCTGTCCGCCGCTGGTTGCATAAAACGGTGTCTTGTCTAAAACAACAGTACCTGTAATTTCTTCTGACAGAGATTCAACAGGAATATGATCTCTGTAGATCGCAATCACAGATGCGTCATCTTCAGCTTTTTCATAGCCGGTAAATTCGGTAACTTTGTCTTCGAGCTCGGCATAGCCCTCATAGTCCCATGCTGTATCGGTTTCAGCTGCATCTTCCTTTCCCGCAGCCTTTTGCTGAGCCATATGCTCTTCGAAACCTGCTTTATCGAGACTATACCCTTCTTCCTGAAGGATATCTTCTGTGATATCGACTGGGAAGCCGTATGTATCGTGCAGCTTGAATGCTTTTTCGCCCGAAAGAACTGTTGTGCCCTCTTTTTTCATTTCCTCGATGAATCCGTTTATCATTTCCATGCCCTGATCGAGCGTCTCGGCAAATTTTCTTTCTTCACTTTCAACGATTTTTTTGATGAATACACGCTGCTCTTTGAGTTCAGGATATGCGTCACCGCAGATATCTATTACGGCATCGACAATATCAGAAAGAAAATAACCGTCTGCGTTCATTTTGCGTCCGTTGCGCGCAGCTCTTCTGATAAGTCTGCGAAGGACATAGCCTCTGCCTTCATTGCCGGGCATGATCTTGTCGCCTATCATGAATGTGGCTGATCTGACGTGATCAGTTACGATCCTGATCGGAATGTCAAATTCACCGCTGCCGTCACCGACATATTTAACGTTCAGCCTGTTTTCGATTGCCTGGATAACGTGACGAAGTGTGTCAACATCGAATATGGAATCGACCCCCTGCATGATGCATGCCATTCTTTCAAGTCCAAGACCTGTATCGATATTTTTCTGGACGAGATCTCCGTATGTTCCGTCCTCTTTTGCATCAAACTGTGTGAATACCAGATTCCAGTATTCGATATATCTGTCGCATTCGCATCCGGGTTTGCAGTCCGGTCTGCCGCAGCTGTAAGCCTCGCCTCTGTCATAGTATATTTCCGAACAAGGTCCGCATGGGCCTGTGCCTATTTGCCAGAAATTATCATCTTTTCCGAGTCTGACGATCTTCTCATCAGGCACACCGATCTTATCATGCCATATCTCACGTGCCTCATCATCGTTCTCGTATATAGTCACCCAAAGTTTTTCTTCAGGGAGTTTCAGCACTTCCGTGGAAAATTCCCATGCCCATTTGATAGCATCCTCTTTAAAATAATCACCAAATGAGAAATTGCCCATCATTTCAAAGAATGTGCCGTGACGGGCAGTATGTCCGACATTTTCAAGGTCGGGTGTCCGGATACACTTCTGACAGGTAGTGACCCTTTTTGAAGGTGGTTCCTCAGTGCCTGCAAAAAATGCTTTCATTGGCGCCATTCCTGAATTTATTACCAGAAGACTCTTATCATGCTGAGGGATCAGAGGAAAACTTTTAAGCCTGTAATGGCCTTTGCTTTCCCAGAACTTCAAGAATTCTTCTCTGATTTGATTTAAACCCATTTTTTCCATTGTCAGTTACCCTTTTTTCCTTCCGTAAATTACAAATAATCCAATATATTTTACTCCTATCATGTGTTAAAATCAATATCGGAGGTCACTATGAACAAAGTATTTTTAGGAAAAACAGGAATAAAGATTTCAGAGATAGGATTCGGAGTACTTCCAATGGGCGCCTCGCAGATGGATCTTTCTATCGAAGAAGGCTCTGAACTTATCAAATACGCACTTTCAAGAGGGATCAGCTTTTTTGATACTGCTGAATATTATGATACTTACAAGTATATGAAACCAGGATTTGACGCATATTTCCCGGATGCAGCGCAGAAGCCGTATGATCTGCCAGTCATTTCCAGTAAGTGCCTGTCAGGAAGCTATAAAGAAATGAAAAATGCTGTCAATGATGCATTGAGCCAGCTGGGGCGTGATATGATCGATATATTTCTTTTGCATGAAGTATACAGCCCGGAAGATTTTATTTCACGCAGTGGTGCGTGGGAATATCTGAAAGAAGCTAAAAAACAAGGTGTTATCAGGGCCATGGGAATCTCTACTCATCATCAGGATGTCTGTTCCTATGTTGCCGGTGTTAAGGAATGCGATGTGGTATTTCCTTTGATAAACAAAGATGGTCTGGGCATAAGAAACGGTCTTGGCCCGGGCAGTGCCAAAGACATGTCTGCCGCAATAAATAAATGTCATGCCAATGGCAAAGGTGTTTTTGCAATGAAAGTATTCGGTGGAGGAAATCTGACAGCTGAATACAGAGAATGTCTTGATTATGTTTCTTCGATCGAAGGTGTGGATGCTATGGTCATTGGTTTTACAAAAAAAGAAGAAATCGACCGGGCGGCCGAATATGCCGAAGGAACTCTCGCTGAGGATTATGTTCCCGATATGAGAAACAAAAAGATGTTTATCAGTCAGGATGACTGTATAGGCTGTCTTTCATGTAAAAACAGATGTCCGAATAATGCTGTTTATATAAACAAAAATGGCCTGTGTGATATAGACCATTCCGTTTGCCTTACGTGCGGATACTGTGCCCCCGTATGTCCGGTCAGAGCGCTGATTATGATCGATCATACATAGTCAGTGTTTTGGCTTATCATCTACGAATTCGATCCGTTCCAGCTGTGACCTGACATTTTCTCTTATAGACTGAAGATACTGTTCGCGCAGTTTCTTCTGTTCGTTTTTTTCCTCTTTCGTCAGACCTTCTTCAGTTTTTGATTTAGCTGCAAGCTCATTAATTCTCGCTATCATTTCATCTGTGATCACTGTTCCTTCTCCTTTTACCTTTTTCCTTTAACACTATACATCATTTTGAAAAAAATAAACAGTGATTTATTATAATTGTAATGACAATAATAATTCAAATGAACATTCGCAATACCGGTTTACAGCTATTTGTGTGCGTTTTAGTTCAGAATTTAAAGCGAGACCTGATCTTTCATTTTTTCGAATGTTTTGTCTCCGATACCGCTGATTTCTTTCAGCTGCTCAATTTTGGTAAAACCTCCGTTTTGCTCTCTGAAAGCAATGATCTTATCAGCGGTGACAGGCCCAACGCCGTTTATGGTCTGAAGCTGAGTGCTGTCCGCATTGTTTATACTGATCTTACCTGAAGTCAGACCGCTCTCAGTATGGGAATTATCAGTATTTGAAGATCGGATTGTCTGACCGGAATTGACTTGGGTATCAGTCTGCGGCTTTCCTTCTTCCGGTATGAGTATTTTGTCTCCGTCGTTAACAATAGCAGCCCTATTGATATTTGATATATCGGCAGTCTTTGTAAGACCACCGGCTGCGTCAATAGCGTCACTGATCCTGGAGCCTTTTTTTAGCTCAACGACTTTTGGTGTTTTAACTGCTCCGGAGACATCGCAGATCACCACATCAGAAGAAGTTTCAGTACCCTGATCATCACCGGTTTTCTCAGAGATTTGTTCTTCGGATTTTATATCGGATTTATCAAGCTTAATATTGTTATCGCCGGTACGCATAATAAATACAAATAACGCTGATAAGACAATTATAGCGATTATGAGTAATCTGATGATCTTTTCCCTGTTAAACGTAGTTTTGTACCTGCTGTGTGTCATAATAAAAAACCCCCTTCAATGTGATAATAAAATTATAGATCAAAGGAGATTTAATGTCAAATAATAACAGTAAATCATTGGTAAATTAGCTGTATTCTTGTAATATCAACGCTTTCGCGTGGTATACATGCTCCGGAAAATTCATTAAAAGCCTGAAAAAACAGCTCAGGGGAAAGATTTGAATTACTGCCGGCATCCAAAAGTATAGTCATAATAAAATTATCGTCCACTATGTTAACATCAATTTCTTTGATTTTTTCTTTTATATCTGTTGCAACAGGTTCTTTTTTCTTTTTGCTTTTTTTAAGGACAATTATGTGCTGCTGTCCTAAAAACGCAGGTATCAGTTCCGACAGTTCCTGTGCAGTGACCTTAAGATCTGTCATGTCTATTTTCATATTGTATATCGCTGCAGTGCATCTGGATGCTATTGTTTTTTCTTTATCACCCATTCTGCTTATATCAAGAATGACCAGTCCTTCCGGCATGGCTT
>CADCRD010000163.1 GCA_902803725.1 uncultured Eubacteriales bacterium | reverse complement strand
TTGCGTGATGTTTTTCGGACCGGACTGCCGCCATGTGTTCCCTTTCTGCTATATACTGTTTCGCTGAAACTGCAATAGTTTCTGTTTTTGTGATCATCATCTCTTCTTACTGTTACTATCTGCATTGTTTTACCTCCGCTTGTTATTTCCTGAATTATGGCGGGTGATGCCTTCGCCGGGATCATCCTTTGATCCATCCGTAGATGAAAGATGCAATTACCATGATCAGCAGCGGCACCCACCAGTATTTGACGATCAATCCAACCATAATGAATGTAGATAACATGCTTTTCACCTCTTTCCATCATGCGGGCTGCAGCGCAGCCGGCAAAGACATATACGTTTTTTATATAAACTCAACACACGTTTTACTGTTCTTTATGGTTAAAGGATAACTCTTTATCAGATGCTGGTGTGTACCAAAACTGGTACTTGCCTGTAAATTGTGATAAAATCATATCGTACAGGAGAAATGTGGCGGAAAATAGTGAGCAGCGATGTCAGACTTTGTGTTCTGATAAAGATGCAGAAATAAGAAATGGCGAAATAACCGTACATAGGGTAAGGAAAAGAAAAATGAAATATCCGAACAAACAAAAACTTTTGCGCATACTTGAGATCCTGAAAAAGGATTCAGATGAGGAGCACCCGCTGACAGCTGCAAAGATATGCGATTTACTGAGAGATGAGTATGGCATCACAGCCGAACGGAAATCTGTGAGACGTGATATCGAACTCCTGTCAGATATGGGACTGGCAGAGGATGTTTACCCGGGCGGAGTGTCTCCTGAGATGAGAGGCGCATATTATGCCGACAGGGTCTTTGAGGACTGGCAGCTCAAACTGCTGACGGATGCTGTGACGCGTGCTGTCTTCATAGATGACACAGATGCACGGGAAATGACGGACAAACTGATCGGAATGGCAGGTCCGTCCAGCAGGGCGCTGCTCGAAGACAATCTGCAGGAACACACTTCGGTTCCGTCTAACAGATTCAGGTATGTGCTGGATACTTTACTGGTATCTATAAAAGAAGGGCGTCAGGTCTCATTCAAATACTTCGATCTGAATGAGGACGGAAAAAAAGTTTACAGAAAAAACGGGAGACGATATCTGGTGAATCCATATAATATTTACTGGATCGACAGGAGTTACTATCTGATATGCAATACAGACGGTAAGAGCGGACTCAGCACATACAGGCTGGACAGGATGGATAATGCCGAAAAAGAGGAAGCAAAAAGACTGCCGGTGACAAATCTTCCTGATGGAGATCTCAGTGAAAAAGCGGCCGGTTATCCAAAGGAAAATGCCAGTCATTTCTTAGGAAGCAGGATCCCCGTCGATATCCGGTGCGATAAAAAATGGCTCGGATCAGTACGCGATGTTTTTGGTTATGATAATGTCACACCGCTGCGCAGCAAAAAGGATACATACAGGATCCTGACCGTAGATGCCGAAGGCCTTTATATCTCTCTGATGCAGCTGGGCAGCAAAATTGAAGTGCTGTCTCCGGAAAGCGTGCGAAGTACGCTGACCGGAAAACTTGAAGAACTGCTGGAAGTCTACCGGAGTAAGGAGTGATGTGTAAAGCAGATATTCTCAGCACTCATCGACAGGAATCCCTTTGTTCTTTTCTTCAAATCTCAGACGGACTTCCATCTCCTTTTCGCGGAGCGCAGCATCGAGCCCTGTGACGGCAGCAAAGGGCATGAACTGTTTTGCTCTCTGACTTACAGGCATTTTTGCATGTCTTGTATTTGGTTTCCGTTTTATTTCATTCACCGCTCTTGTGCCCTCCGATCTGTCTGTTGCGTTCAAGGGCTGTTGCCTCTTCTTTCAGGTCTGCGCTCTTGAATATGGCATTTTTGCCAAAACGATTTTTTATATCGACCATGGTCTGCTGTATTGCTGTACTGTGTTCCGGTTCAGAGGATCCGGCACTGAACACAGAGAGCTGCTCTTCACCGTCATTCTCTGTCACATCATTGCATGAGATCTGAAAACGGCGTATCAGCTTGTTTTTATCGATGATACTGTCATACAGAACCAGCACCTTTGGTACCAGTATTTCCGAAGAACAGGTCGGCACAGACACAGAGGCAGTTCCATGGGCATATCCTGCATTTTTGTATGTCCATCCGGCACCTGTGTACCGGCCTTCACTGTAACTGTCTTTTTGTGTTTTCGAATAGCCGACAGCTATGGTCATCGATGAGGTCACAAGTTTTTTTCGCGTCATGTCCAGACACAGTTCGTCCGCCATTTCGCGCAGGATCTCTCTGCCTTCATCGAAGGTGTAATCTCTCATCAGGACCTGGCCGCTGGAAAGACAACTGGATTTTGGTTTGTATGCCTTGATGTCCGCGATTGTCACAGGCTCTGTGCCCCAGGCATGATCGATCAAAAGCTCGGCGTCTATGCCGAAAATGCTGTATAGCAGTTCCTCATCCGCGGCAGCTATCTGCCGCATGGTAGTGATGCCGATCCCTGAAAGACGTCTGGCCGTTCCGCGGCCGATCCTCCAGAAATCGGTAAGAGGTCTGTGATCCCACAAAGTTTCGCGGTAGCTGTTTTCGTCGAGGATCCCTATGAAATCTTCAGCATGTTTTGCTGTTATATCGAGAGCGATCTTCGCAAGATAAAGATTTGTGCCTATTCCGGCTGTTGCGCGGACACCGACTCTTTCGTACACTTTTTCCATCAGCATGACAGCCATTTCGCGCGGTGTCATGTGATAAGTGCCGAGGTATGGTGTTATATCGAAGAAAGCTTCATCGATAGAATAAACATGGATATCCTCGGGTGAGATATACTGAAGATATACTCCATATATCTCAGCGGCATAATCTATATACCTCTGCATCCTGGGCGGAGCCATGATGTAATCGATATTCTTTGGTATCTCAAAAACACGGCAGCGGTTTTTCACGCCCAGCTTTTTCAGCGAGGGTGACACAGCCAGACATATCGTCTTGTTGCTGCGTTCCGGATCAGCGACAACGAGATTCGTTGTCATGGGATCCAGTCCGCGTTCCGCACATTCCACCGAAGCGTAGAAGGATTTCAAATCAATGCATAAATAATATTTGTTTTTGTTTTTTCTGTTATTCATTTTGCGGTATCCGGCGATGCCGCTTACATTTTAAAAAGCTCCCATCTCGCATCGCGCAGATAATATTTCAGTTCATAGCGTCTGTTTATTCCCCGTACCGTGCTCTGGCAATGATATATGAATATCGGATTGCTGAGCCGGCTTTTCTCTTCAACGTACAGCACCTGGTCCACATTCACATCCTGCATACTGCCATCCCTTTCAACGTAGCGAAACCTGCGCGGCTGCGGTCTGTCTCCCTGATTGAATACGACGATGGCGTTGATCGGCAGAGACAACATCTTCATGGTGCTCACATCCTTTTGTGTAATGTCGTTTTCAGATATATTTTTTCTCCCGGGAGTCAAGTATAGCACAGAGTATCACGAAAAGCAAACATGTGTTCGTATTTTTGCAAAAAAAACTCCCGCACCTTCTGCCAAAATACAAATGTTGCTTTTGACACAGCGTGCGGGAGGGATAAGAGATCATGCCCGGCTTTCAGTTTCAGCTGTTTTTGCCGAACGAAGTTTTCGTATTGAAATACTTGTCGAATGCTTTGCGGCTGAGGACATCTGTATTGTATACAGTATCGCTGTTCTTTTTGACTTTTGTCCCATACGACCCGGTTACCGTAACGGTGATGTCACTGTCGCCTTTGACAAGAGTCCTGTCTCCTTTTACAACAGATACGGTCTTGCCGTCCTTATCGGTCACTTTGCCGCCTTTTGCAACATTCAGCGTGCTGACGGTGCAGCTGTCAGTCACTATCCATGCTGAATCTTTGCTGACATTCACGTTCATATTGTCAGATGAGATGCTGCCTTTTGTCCTGCCGGTGTAGGTGGTTCCGTCTGCAAGATAAAGGCTGATGCTGCTGATGTCATCGACTTTGACATCGCCCCTGACCTGCATGTCCCTGCATGTAAACGTTACATTGCCGCCATTGCTGCCGGCTGTTCCCCAGTTGTTGTTGTTTCCTGCTGCATTGATGAGATCGACGTCACCGGAATTGAAATCCAGTTTTGTGTTCTCAAGAACGACTCTGGCACTCGTATTTGTCACATAAAACATCGCTCCATCTGAGATCGAAGTCTTCAGAGTTGAGTCTGCTGCCTGGAATTCAGCTTTTTCCCCGGTCGCGGTATCAGCATCACCTGATGTTGACTGGTACAAAATGATGCCATTTTTGATTGGATCACTGCCTGAACGGGCATCGTTTGTGCTCGTGAGTTTTGAGTTGTTGATGACGATGCGGTTCTTGCCCTCCATGCCTGCGATCTGACTGCCGCCGGCCGTGCCGGTCGTGTTGTCGACCTCGATGTCGCCGGTCGAATATATAAGCGGCGAGCCGGAACCTTCTGTTTTAAGTTTGCTGTTTGTCACAGAGATATATCCTCCGCCTCTGTCGGTTGCCAGCGCCGCACAGTGCTCTTTTTCTGTGCTGATATCCAGCTTATTTCCGAAAATAACGCCGCCATATGTGGCATCCAGACCTCTGGAGTTGTCCCCATTCGTTGTTTTTATGCTGACTTTGTTTGCGTACACCCCGGCATTG
The DNA here is from genome assembly GCA_902803725.1 of uncultured Eubacteriales bacterium. Lineage (GTDB taxonomy): Bacteria > Bacillota > Clostridia > Peptostreptococcales > Anaerovoracaceae > UBA3738. Next base: position 8,754 of record CADCRD010000163.1, on the reverse strand, counting down.
TCAGTCGAGAAGATACCATTGCTGCCTTTGCTGTCGGAACCGATACTGCTGTCAGAAATGTATATTTTCGATTTGCTGCCAATGGCCAGAACAGATGAGTTCAGACCATAGAAATTGCAGTTGTCACCATCGTTGTCGGAACCTGATTTGCTGATAGTTGCTTTTGTGATGCTGACAGTACCGCCGTTTTCCGCGAGCGCAGCATTCTGATCAGACTCTTCTGTCCTGATGTCTTTGCCGTCAGAAGAAACTTCTTTGCCATCGGCGGAAAGAACAGCGCTGTAGCTGCCGCTGAAATCAAAGCTCTGAGTATCGGCGCCGCTTCCCGGACCTGTGCCGGCATCAGAAGAAGGATCGCTTTTCAGACCGGACGGGCTGACATAAGTGTACGTTATACTTGCTGCGGCTTTATCTGCTTTCTTTTTTTTATTTTTGTCTGAACTTTCCTGTGAACTGCCGCACGCCGTGCATGCCACCATGACGATGACAAGCAGCGCGGCGGTCACAAAACGTTTGAATTCAAATTGTCTTTCCACATTCGTTCACCTCGCTTTTTTGTATTATCCGGCACTCGGATGCGGAGCCTGAAAACCGGAACAGATCCTACGGAAGGGTTTTTTAAATGATACATACCATGTCTTAAAACAACCTAAAGTGCAGCTGAGATGTTGCCAGATGTATTGCAAATTGCTATAATTCACACTATCTGAAAGAATGTTGATTTGCTGATCGTGCAAACACTGCGCGCATCGGCTCTGAATGAAAGCGAACAGGGGAAAAACGGATAAGAAAGCATTATGTCAGGACAAAAACCGTACAGACTCGATAATCACAACACAAAGAAAGGGATCATGTTCATACTTATGGCAGCCTTCAGTTTTGCTTTGATGTCGATTTTCGTCAGGCTGTCCGGAGATCTGCCTGTGATGCAGAAATCGTTTTTCAGAAATTTTTTCGCTGTGATATTTGCCGGAATAACGCTGATGCGTTCGGGCGAAAAATTCAAAGTGCAAAAGGGCAGCCTGGGGGATCTTGCAGGAAGATGCATGTTCGGAACAGTGGGTCTGGTGGCGAATTTTTATGCCATAGATCATCTGGGGATCGCCGATGCAAATATGCTGAACAAGATGTCGCCGTTTTTTGCCATGCTGATGTCGATACCTCTGATCAAAGAGGTGCCGGGCAAATTCGACTGGCTGGCAGTCGCAGTGGCATTTACGGGATCGGCTTTCATCCTGAAGCCCACCGCAGGGATCGCAAGTCTGCCTGCATTTATCGGCCTTGCCAGCGGATTCTGCGCGGGAACAGCTTATGCATTCCTGAGAAAACTTGGCAACAGGGGAGAGCGCGGGCCGGTGATCGTGTTCTGCTTTTCCGCCTTTTCAACAATAGTCGCGGCACCTTTTTTGATATTTGATTATCATCCAATGACCATGATGCAGATCATCTTTCTCCTGCTGGCCAGTCTCGGCGGCCTGGGAGGACAGCTGTCTATAACTGCCGCTTACAGATCGGCGCCGGCAAAGGAAATATCAGTATTTGATTATTCGCAGGTCATATTCGCGGCATTTCTTGGTATCATATTATTCGGGGAAGTGCCTGACAGATGGAGTCTGCTCGGTTATGTAATGATCATAGGCGTAGCGATACTAAGATGGTATTTCGCAAAGGAAGCAGATATCAAACATCACAACACCGGGCACGATGCATAAGCTCATGCAGCTGAGAGCGGGGGATTAAATTATGATGACAAAGGAATTTGTAAGAAAGACAGACCGGCCCGGATATACGGAAGACATATCTGGAATCAGGATACTGAATGAGAGATTCTTTGATAATGAAGACGGCAGCCGGATACGATATCTGACATTTCCGATATTTGAGAAACTGGATATGATGGATCATGTGCTGGCGACACGTGAGGGAGGAGTCAGCACGGGCTGCTACAGCAGCATGAATCTGAGCTTTACCATGGGTGATGATCCGGATCATGTAAGCGAAAATCTTGACCGCATGATGCGGATACTCGGTACAGACAAAAGCCGCATTGTCACAGCGGATCAAAAGCACACTGCGAATGTAAGGATCGCAGCCGCACAGGATGCCGGAAAGGGTATCACGAAGAAACGTGATTATTCAGAAGTTGACGGCAATATCACAAACGTCAGAAGACTGGTTCTGGCTGTATATGCTTCGGACTGCGTGCCTCTGTATTTTGCTGATCCGGTCAGAAGGGCAATAGGCGCAGTGCATTCGGGATGGCGGGGAACTGTTCAGCGTATCGGTGCTGTGACTGTGAAGAAAATGAGTGAAACATATGGAACGGATCCTGCTGATCTGATCTGTGCGGCAGGGCCTTCGATATGCCGCAGCTGTTACGAGATCGGGGCTGAGGTCGCTGAAGAATTTATGAAGGAATTCCCCGGGCATGAAGATGAGATCCTGACGGATGACGGTATGCGCGATGTGACTGATCCGAAAACCGGCGAGGCAAAGTCCGAACATAAATATCATCTCGATCTGTGGCAGGCGAACCGCATAGTTCTTGAAGAGGCGGGTGTCAGACCTGAGAATATTCAGATAACAGATATCTGCACATGCTGCAATCCGGGTCTGCTGTTCTCGCACAGGATATCAGGCAGAAAACGAGGAAATAACGCGGGATTCATCATGCTGAGGTGAGAGAGTTTTTTTGTTGAGTTTTGATATTTGCTATGATATAGTACTAAAGTCGGCATGATGCCGCAAAAAAACAATCACAATGGAGGAAAATAATTATGTATATGGTATGTCTTGATATGGAAGGTGTTCTGGTGCCGGAGATCTGGATCGCTTTTGCAGAAGCCAGCGGAATTCCTGAATTGAAAAAGACAACGCGTGATGAACCTGATTATGACAAGCTCATGAAATGGAGACTTGGCGTTCTGAAAGAACATGGCCTTGGCATCAAAGAGATTCAGGAAACGATCGCAAAAATCGATCCTCTTCCGGGTGCAAAAGAGTTCTTGGATGAACTCAGAGCTTATACGAATGTTGTGATACTCAGCGACACGTTCGAACAGTTTGCAAAACCGCTGATGAAAAAACTCGGATGGCCGACGCTGCTGTGCAACGAGCTTGAAATCGCGCCGGACGGAGAGATCACAGGAGTGCATATGCGTATCAATGATACAAAGCTGACGACAGTCAAGTGCCTGCAGCAGATGGGTTATGATACCATCGCGTCGGGCGACAGCTTTAATGATCTGGGCATGATCCGGGCCAGCAAGGCAGGGTTCCTGTTCTGCACGACGGATCAGATCAAAAAGGATTATCCTGATATACCGGCAGTTGAGACATATGACGAGCTGCTGGCCGAGATAAAAAAAGTAATAGGATAAACATGTAATAAAAGATAAGGGCAGTCGTAAAGGCTGCCTTTTTGCCAAAGGTGCCGGTAAGCTGAAGGATATGTCCTGTTAACGATCGAAAGCATTGGAAAAAAGAAAGAAAATGAAGATTCCCGAAAACAGAAATGTAAAAAGCAGCACACTGTGCTATATAGAAAAAGACGGCTGCTATCTGATGATGCACCGTGTCATCAAGGAGAATGATGTCAATCACGACAAATGGATCGGTGTGGGAGGTCATTTTGAAGAGGGAGAAACTGCCGATGAATGTCTTGTAAGGGAAATAAGAGAAGAGACAGGGATCGGGATCGCAAGTTACAGATACAGAGGACTCATAACATTTGTGCCGCATGAAGGCAGCATAGAGCTGATGCATCTTTACACAGGCGATCTTGAAGGCGCGGATCTTTCACTTTCGATAGTCAAGGAAGCAGGCGCTGACGCAGAGGACCGTGTGAACGGCAATGAGATCGTAATGGATGAGGGCGTTCTGGAATGGATCCCGAAGGAAAAAATATGGGATCTTGAACTCTGGGAAGGCGATAAAATATTTTTCAGATTAATAGAAGAGGACAGAGATTTTGAGAACATGCTGCTGGCTTATGATGAGAACGATCAGCTGTGCGCTGCCGAACTGGAAGGGGAGGAGCTCGAGCTGTTTGATGTTCTGAATGACGACGGCACTCGTTCCGGAGTCGTAGCTGAGCGCGGAGTAGTCCATAAACGCGGAGTACTTCACGGCACAGTGCATATATGGGTCCTGAGGGAAAACGAGGACGGCAGATATGATGTTCTGGTCCAAAAACGCAGTCAGCAAAAGGATTCAAATCCCGGATGCTATGATATCTCTGCTGCCGGGCATATAAAGAGCGGTGGTACAGTTATAGATGCGGCCATCAGGGAGACTGAAGAGGAAATAGGCATAAGAGCTGAGGAAAAAGAGTTTGAGTTCGTGGGAATTCACCACGGCTTTTATCAGGATATGTTTCACGGAAGGGAATTCCGTGATAACGAGATGATGCATGTTTTCATACTCAACAGAGAAGTAAAAGATGAAGAGATAGTGCTGCAGGAATCAGAAGTGGAAAGTGTTTTGTGGATGGATATCGCAGAGCTTTTTGAGATCCTCAGGCGTGAAAAGTTAAAGCACTGCATTTATGAAGAAGAAGTTGAAATGGTCGCAGAACATTTGAATATATCAATAAACTGAGTCCATATCATAAGCAGACGGGGCCAAATTGTATGAAAAATCGAAATGCATATAATTGAGTACTTGAAGTATGCATTTCAAGATGATAAACTCTAGACATACGAAATGTGTATCGCGGAGGATAGCCCTGTTCATATCGGAAGACTTGTGCAGGTGAATCGGTGATTAAGTGTTTACAGGAAGAAAAAACCGAAGAAATCAGTAAAAAAGTAATGGTAAGGACAATTGCTGTATTTGTCCTATCATTATTTTTTGTTTTTGTTCTCTCTTCAGGCTGCGGGTATTACATGCAGACCGGCATGAAAACCGTGCCGTTTGGCAGTGTGGTCCCTACGCCTCTATCTGAAATCAGGGCTGCCGAAAAGGCCAAAAAAGAGAAACTGAAAAAAGAGGCTGAGGAAAAGAAAAAAGCAGAGCTCATGAAGAGGATACGCCCTTTAGGTCCGCTGAAGAAAAAAATCGAAAAGGAACTGAAGGGCAGGGAAGGCAAATGGTCAGTCTATGTCAAGAATCTGACCAGCGGCGACAGCTTTTCCATAAACAACAGAGCCAGTCGCTCAGCCAGTATAATCAAACTCTATACTGCAGGAGCATACCTTAAAGCGGTGAAGAATAAAACCATAAAAGATACTGCCGAAAATGCCTATGATTTCGAGTATATGATCAAAGAGAGCAGCAACGTTTCATGGAAGGCGCTGGAGAGCCGTCTGGCATCGGCTTACGGTACCAGCCAGGAAAATGTTGTGAACAGCTTTATCAGCTCAGGAGGCTACAAAAATACATACAGGGACAGATATTCCGTTCACGGCAGCTCGACTTCTGTCGAAGATACAGGCAAACTGCTGGAGATGGCATACAGAGGAAAGTTAGTCAGCAAAAAGGCTTCTGCAAGACTTATCAAATACATGAAGATGCAGGAGCACAGAGCAAAGATCCCAAAAGGTCTGCCGAAGAAGGGGGTCATCTGTGCGAACAAGACAGGTGAACTGGATACGGTCGACAACGATGCCGCCATTATATGGACAAAGTATCAGGATTACATTCTTGTGGTCATGTCGGAGGATGTGAACAAGAAAATGCTGGCGGTGCCTGTGATCAATAAAATATCTGAGATGGTCTACAATTATATAGTTGATATCTGATGATCCGGGACTCCGTTCGGACACAAAGCCTGTTGACAAATAATGCAGGTCAGAGTATATTACCGTCAGTTAGTTGCTGCTATATTGTAATGATAAAAAGACGATCTCATGACTCTGAAAGAACTGGAAATAGGAAAAACTGCGATAATAAAACATGTTGGCGGAGAGGGTGCTCTTCGTCAGCATTTTCTTGATATGGGACTGATCCCGGGAGCGCGTGTTACAGTAGTCAAATACGCCCCGATGGGTGATCCGGTGCTGTTGAAGGTACACGGATACGAGCTGTCATTAAGGCTGGCTGATGCCGGCAGGATCGATATCGGTCCTGTTGAGACAAACAACGGATCATTGCCTGCAGATGCCGGAAATGAAGAAGCCGCAAAAGCGGATGGATCAGATGAAAAAAAAGACAGAAAAAAGCTGAGAAGACATCAGGAACACCCCGGACTGGGTGAGGGAGGCAAGTATCATGTGAAGGCAGACGAAGATCCTCTTCCGGAAGGAACGACTCTGACTTTTGCACTGGCAGGAAACCAGAACAGCGGAAAGACGACGCTGTTCAATCAGCTTACAGGATCAAACCAGCATGTGGGTAATTTTCCGGGCGTTACTGTAGACCGCAAGAGCGGAGTGATAAAGGGTCATGATGATACTGAGATAACGGATCTGCCGGGGATATATTCAATGTCACCGTACAGCAGAGAGGAAATCGTAACGAGAAAATTCATACTTGAAGACAAGCCGAAGGGAATAATCAATATAGTCGATGCGACAAATATAGAAAGAAATCTCTATCTGACTATGCAGCTGATGGAACTGGATGTTCCGGTCGTGCTGGCGCTGAACATGATGGATGAGGTCCGCGGCAACGGCGGCTCGGTCCATATCAACGAAATGGAGGATATGCTGGGTATCCCGGTCGTTCCGATATCCGCTGCAAAGGGCGAGGGGATAGAGGAACTGATCGATCACGCTGTGCATGTTGCGAAATATCAGGAAAGACCGGGAAGGCAGGATTTTTGCAGTGCAGAAGATCATAATGGTGCGGTGCACAGAGCTCTTCACGGGATCATGCACCTGATCGAAGATCATGCGGCAGCGGCGGGTATCCCCGTTCGATTTGCCGCGACAAAACTGATGGAGGATGATGAGCGGGTCCTGAAAGCTCTGGCTCTTGATGAGAACGAACAGGATATGCTGGAGCACATCTTGAGTCAGATGGAAAAAGAACGCGGGCTTGACAGGGCTGCAGCAGTAGCTGACATGCGTTTTAACTTCATCAGTCAGCTGGTGCAGGCGACTGTTACAAAGCCAAAAGAGAGCAAAGAACAAAAGCGAAGTGAAAGGATCGACCGGGTACTGACCGGAAAATACACCGCGATCCCGCTGTTCGTTTTGATAATGAGTGCCGTATTTCTGCTGACATTCAATGTTATCGGAGCCTGGCTCCAGGGTTTGCTGGAAGACGGGATAGGTGCGCTGGCTGATTCAGCTGATTCGGCTCTCGTGCAATTGAACGTAAATGAGGTCGTCAGGTCAATGATAATTGAGGGTGTCTTCGAGGGAGTCGGAACAGTGCTTAGTTTTCTGCCGATAATCGTGACATTGTTCTTTTTCCTGTCATTGCTGGAAGATACGGGTTACATGGCCAGAGTGGCATTCGTAATGGATAAACTGCTCAGACGGATAGGGCTTTCGGGGCGAAGCATCGTGCCAATGCTGATAGGGTTCGGCTGTACGGTGCCGGGAGTCATGGCGGCAAGGACTCTGCCGTCAGAGCGCGACAGAAGGATGACGATAATGCTGACTCCTTTTATGAGCTGCTCGGCAAAGATACCGATCTATTCATTCTTTACCGCGGCTTTCTTTCCGGGCAAGGGGGGTCTGGTTATGACTGCACTGTATTTTGGCGGGATCTTTGTAGGTATTTTTGTGGCTCTGATAATGAAAAAGACCATGTTCAGAGGATCGGCTGTGCCTTTCGTGATGGAGCTTCCCAACTACAGGCTGCCGGGGGCGGGCAATGTGCTCAGGCTGCTGTGGGATAAGGCGAAGGATTTTTTGCAGAGAGCGTTTACTGTTATCTTCGTTGCGACACTCGTGATCTGGTTCCTGAGGACATTTGATGTACACATGAATATGGTGAATTCACCGCAGGACAGCATTCTTGCTCATATGGCAGGATGGATCGCGCCGGTGTTCGGCCCAATGGGGTTCGGCGACTGGAGAATAGTCGTTGCTCTGATCGCGGGATTTATGGCAAAAGAATCAGTCGTTTCGACTCTGGGCGTTCTGTTCAAAGGCAGCAAGCTGCTGCTGACGGCGATAACTCCTCTGGCTGCTGCATCACTGCTGGTGTTCTGCCTGCTTTACACTCCATGTGTTGCGGCGATCGCTTCAGTAAAAAGAGAACTTGGCGCCAAATGGGCTGTTATCGTTGTCATCGGGCAATGTGTGATCGCCTGGATCTGCGCTCTGGCCGTGTACATGGCAGGATCACTGTTATAAGCACAGACAGCTGTCAGCTGAATGGGCATGCAGTCAGCAGGACAGGGCAAAATACTCTGAAAAATATGCAAATATATTTGAGTGTTTTATTTTCAATAGAACTGTGTATATGATAAAATGTAAACATTCATATAAAATACGGGCATGATCAAAAATTTTGAGTGATATCTGACGATCATGTTCTGCATCATGAATAGTAAAAAGGAGGAAAACAGCTATGAAATATGTATGTGACGTATGCGGATGGGAATACGATGAAGAACTCGGAGCTCCTGATGAAGGAATAGCACCGGGAACAAAATGGGCAGATATCCCCGATGATTTCGAATGTCCGTTGTGCAGTGTGGGCAAGGACGAATTCAGCCCCGCTGAAGAATAAGAAATGTAAAAACAGCCGATGATCGGCTGTTTTTTTATGTGGCGGAGGGCATGGGACTCGAACCCACGAGGCTGTTACACCCTACTCGCTTTCCAGGCGAGCTCCTTAGCCACTCGGTCAACCCTC
>CADCRD010000162.1 GCA_902803725.1 uncultured Eubacteriales bacterium | reverse complement strand
GTCGACGGACCGGGCATACGGTTCACGGTATTTTGCCAGGGGTGTCCGCATCACTGCGAGGGATGTCACAACCCGCAGACGCATCCGTTTGAAGACGGAACACCGGTGAGACCGGAAAGACTGCTGCAGGAGATAGACAAAGATCCGATCCTGAAAGGTGTTACTTTCAGCGGCGGTGAACCGCTGTGTCAGGCGCCTGCATTTCTGGAGCTGGCAAAAGGGGTCAAAGAGCGCGGACTGGACATTGTTGTTTTCACAGGGTACAAGCTGGAGGATCTGCTGGGATATATTAACGACAATTCACAAATAGGCGTGCCGGGAGGCGAAACAGCAAAACTGGCCATGCTGGACGCTGATGCAGTCAGGGAACTGCTCGAGCTTACGGACATACTGATCGACGGACCGTTCCTGCTGGAGGAAAGGGATCTGACTCTTCAGTTCCGGGGCAGCCGCAATCAGAGAGTGATCGATATGAACAAAACGAGAGAAAGCGGAGAGATCATACTTTACGGCAACTGATGTAAAGCCGCATTTTTCGTGACTGATCTCGTATGTGGAAAAACGTTGAAAGACAGGTCGCGGCAGTGAAAATGAAATGAAAACAGATAAAAAGAATATATTTGAATTTGTTCAGGATTTGAGAAAAAGTTGTTGAAATCCAAAGGAGTTATTGGTATAATATCGTGTGTTCGCGGAAAAACCAGGCTTTCGCAGCCGGAATAAGGCGGGCGGAAGATAGAAATAATATTACAGAGAAGGAGGTGCGGCAAATGTCGAAGAAATGCGAAATATGCGGCAAAGGACAGGTCACAGGAAACAACGTATCCCATTCAAACAGACATACTAAGAGAAAATGGAATGCGAATATCCAGACTGTCAGAGTCGAAGATAACGGCAAAGTAAGAAAAGCCAACGTATGCACAAGATGCATCAGAGCAGGCAAGGTAAACCGCGCCATCTAAAACAGCTTTCAAAGATTCCATGTCTGTAAAAGGACATGGGATTTTTTTTACTAAAGGTAAATAGTATATATTCATGGCAGATAATATAATAATAAATAACGAACTGGGTAAGGTAACTGTTACAAAGAGTGTTATCGAACAGATCATAACAGATGTAGTCGAAGAGACTGACGGAGTATATCCGGCAAATCTCAAGCGGGCGGTTGGTGTGCGCAGGCCAAACATGGAGATCGATCTCGATGATGATGGAAATGCGGAAATAAAGGTTTATGTTAACGTAAATCTGGGGACAAGCATCAGCAAATCCACATATTCGCTGATCAATGAAATAAAGAACAGGGTCACGACAGTAACTGAAAAAACACCTCTGAGTATCAGTGTAACTGTTGCGGGAACACAGACCTTGCACAATCTGGTCAAAAGAAATATCGAAGTAAAGAGAACATACGACATTAACGATTGAACTGAATTCAGTTCTGAAATTAAAAACCATATTATGTTAATGACTGAAAAAGATAGTATTCCAGGTACAAAAAAATGATATCGCTGACAGATGACATAACGGTACTCAAAGGTGTTGGGACAAAAAAAGCAGAAAAGCTGGCAAAGCTGGGAGTTAGGACTGTCGGTGATATTTTGTTTCTCTTTCCCCGTGATTATGAGGATCGCAGCGTTCCTGTCGCTATTAGTGAGCTAGTGCCGGGATCAGGCAGCGGTACTTTGGTGCAGGGAAGAGTGATAAGCAAATACAAAAGCCCGTACAGACGCGGCCGTCAGATATCAAGAGCTACGATAACGGATGGTCAGGGATTTCTGGATGTCGTTTATTTCAATGCTCCTTATGCATTGAACGGTCTCAGGACAGACAGGGATCAGTTTTTTTTCGGACGTGTCACTGAGAATCAGGGAAGGCTGCAGATGATTCATCCGCAGTTTGCAGACGGGATCGAAGGCATTGTGCCGGTATATCCTTTGACGAAAGGCATCACTCAGATGGAATTGCGCCGTTACGCAAAGACTGCGATACAGCTGATGACTCAGACAGATGATTTGGTGCAGGACAGAATGTTCGGCGATTACATGCCGCAGAGGATCATCAGTGAAAAAAAACTATGTTCCCTTGCCGAAGCGCTGAAAAACATTCATTTTCCTGATGACCAGGAGGCACTGAACGAAGCGAGAAAACGGATAATATATGATGAACTTTTCATCATGCAGCTCGGTCTTTTGATGATGAAAAGGGGAAAGAGCACAGGTGCAGCGCATACAGCTGATGAGAAGCCTTTTACAGACAGCCTTCCTTATCCGCTTACAAATGCACAGGCGAGAGCTGTGAGTGAGATATGCAGAGATCTTTCTGATGAAATGGCAATGAACAGACTTCTGCAGGGGGATGTCGGTTCCGGAAAGACGGCTGTTGCGGAAACTGCCATGTACAAGGTCGTGATGAGCGGCTCTCAGGCTGCTTTTATGGCGCCGACGGATCTTCTCATGAAACAGCACTACGAGACTTTTAAAAGAGATTTTGAGCCTTTTGGAATAAAAGTAGGATATCTCTCCGGGCACATGAAAGCACAGGAAAAAAAGCAGATTCTCGAAGGGATGGCTGCAGGTGAGATCGATATTGTTGTAGGGACGCATGCCCTGATACAGGAAGGCGTGAGTTTTGCTGATCTGGGACTGGTCATCACTGATGAGCAGCACAGATTCGGAGTCAATCAGAGAATGTCATTTTCCGAAAAAGGAAATGAACCGGACATACTGGTCATGACAGCAACGCCGATCCCCAGGACGCTGGCAGTGATTTTTTACGGTGATCTGGATGTATCTGTAATAGATGAGCTGCCTCCGGGCAGGCAGGAAATAGTCACAAGATATTACGGAAGTGAACGAAGAAATGCGATTTATCACAGGCTGGTCAGCCAGCTGGAAGCAGGACATCAGGCATATGTGGTCTGTCCGCTTATAGAAGACTCTGATATGATCGAAGCCAGGTCGGCAGTCAGCGTTTGCGATGAACTGAAACGTCTTTACAAAAATGTCAGAATAATGAACGGCGATGAGCCGGGCGGCAGACAGATAAATGTAGAACTGCTGCACGGCGAGATGAAGCAGGATGAAAAGGACGAGATCATGACACGTTTTGCTGCGGGAAAGATCGATGTTCTGGTGTCAACAGTGGTCATCGAAGTGGGTATCGACGTGCCCAATGCTACGGTAATGATCATAGAGAATGCGGAACGTTTTGGTCTGGCTCAGCTGCACCAGCTGAGAGGACGCGTAGGGCGGGGGAAGGATCAGAGTTACTGCATGCTGATACTGGGCAGTCAGGGAAAGATCGCGCTCGAAAGAGCGAAGGTCCTGGCAGAGAGTTCAGATGGATTTTATATTTCGGAAAGAGATCTTGATCTGCGTGGCCCGGGAGAGGTTTTCGGGACCAGACAGCACGGCATTCCGGATACACACCTTGCGGATATGATCAGCCACATTGATATAATGGAAGAGATGAGAGGCTATGCAATGGACGTGCTGGAGGAAGACAGAGAGCTTGCAAAGCCAGAGAACAGAAAACTGAAGGAGCGGGTGAATATGCTGTTTTCAGAGAATGTTACAATGAATTTGTAAGCTCCGGCACACAGTATTATATTTCTATGATCGTGTTGTGACCATTTCAGGGAAATGTTGTGGCTATGGGCACAACGACAGTAGGGAAAGCTTAATAATATAATAAGAATAAAAGGGAGACTATAATGAGAATAATTGCGGGTGATTACAAAGG
>CADCRD010000161.1 GCA_902803725.1 uncultured Eubacteriales bacterium | reverse complement strand
TTGCCAAAGAAAAAGGTCTGCTCCGTTCCGAAGGCAAAGAATACGTGGTTCAGGACGGCGACATCATGCACTTCCTGTTCAACGTCTGATGAACTGAAAAACCAAGACCTCCAATCTCTGAGTATTGGAGGTCTGTTTTATACTTTTCCACTTGCCTTTCGTCATTGTTTTTTGATTCTCACATTATACGATCATATTATGACGGTGAGAGATTCAGGGAAATCATCCCTCAGAAAAATAACGATCTATGCTTTTTTTCTTCTTCTGAAGAGCAGTGCGATCACAGCCGCAGCTGCAGCTGCGATGATGACCGGGATCACTATCTTCCAGATCTTTTCTTTACCTTTATCATCATCCAGATCTTTGTATTGATCACCACTTGCCAGAGGCGTTTCATTATCTTTGAGATCCTCTGTATTTCCGCTGGCTAAAGGTGTTTCATTATCATCTATATTCGTTGTTGTGTTATCCTGCACATTGGTCCCCGCCGGATTTCCGGCTGTTCCCGGCGCTGCCGCAGTCGTCTGTGTCCCTGCATTTGCACCTCCATTTCCGCCGGCACCAGTGCCGGCACCAGCGCCTCCGTTCTGACCGCTTTCTGTATTAGCATTTCCGCCTGAGCTGCCTGAGCCGCTCCGGCTGACAGCACTGTATGTCAGATTTATAACGTTATCTTTTTCATTTTTCGAAAGAGTCTTTGCCACATAGGCATGATCCGCCTCATACCGGTCGATATATCTGTAAGAGACCACAGGTTTGTCTCCCGGCATACCGTAGTACCTATCACTGCTGCGAAGTTTTTTCCCATTTGAATCAATATAATTGACAGTGTAGCTTACAAGAGATCCTTTTATGCCATAGGCAACTTCATAGGATGCGTCCGTGCCTGCCTGATGATTCAGTCCCGTAAATCCGGTAACTTCGTCGTTATCATGACCTGCGATCCGAAAACCTCTGGCATAATATTTTTTATCAGTTACCGTAATGTCGCTCAGATTGATCTCGGGCATATTCTCACCCGGCTTCAGAGTGAATGTCTTCTCCCTGGAGCCATCTTTGAACTGGCCTGCGTTTCCCGTATAAACATGCACCTTATACGTATAATCAGAACCAGCGGCAGAACATGTCGCAGCGGCAGCAAGAACAACTATAGCTGTCATGATAAAGATTATGAAATATTTTTTTCTCATGCCTCTCTGCCATCCTTTCTGTCCTTTTTCCTGCTGACGAGCGCCAGAGCACCAGTTATTAACGCAATTGCCATTGCTGCGATAAATACCGTCAGATTCGTATCATCACCCGTTTTCACATTGCTCTCATAGGTCTTCTTTTTCCCGTCAGTTGTTTTTTTGTCTGTTGTTTCTACAGCATAAGCCAGATCCAGGGCACCCTTCGTATCCATGTAATCATTTACTTCTGTCTCACCGTCCAGCTCTACTCTTAGCTTTGTCTTTCCTGACTGACCGGCTCCGAGTTTCTGAATATGAAAATATTCTGTTGTTGCATTTGTAGCCTGTTTTAATCCTTCAAGATCCGCGACCACCGTCTCGCCCCCGACCTGTGAATTGTCAAAGAGTACTGTTTCCTTATTCCCCGGTCCGACGTTTTTCAACACATATGTGTAGCCGCCGTTCTCAGCAGCATCCTTATTATCTTCGAGAGTTTCAAGAACTCTGTTTCTCATATACCAGTCCGTCGTTTTTTTTGAATTGTTCTTGTATATGACTTCAAACTCCAGTGTATCTCCAGGTTCGAGTCCCGATACAGCCTGCTGCAGTTTGCCCGAAGGAAAACTGATCTTCATGCTTTTCCCGTTGAACACACATGTTCCGTCAGGAAGTCTGACGTCCTTTGCAGATACCGCAGCCGTCACACCGGCAAGAACAACGATCACGGAAATAAGTGTGATCAGATATCTTCTCATTCTCATGTCGCTTTTCCTCCTTTATTCACCCACAGTGAGTGATCCATCTGCAGCACTAACGTTAGTGACACCCCACTCACCTCTGATTGCCTTGTTCGGATTGTGAGTCTGTATGGACTGCACGTCTGCTTCAAGACATATGTATTTGCCGTCATATTTGTATTTTTTCTTTATTACCGTCTGCCCTGCGCTGTTTGCTGACTTTTCCTCAGTTATGTCTTTGACGATCTTACCGTCCACCTTGAGTCTGTTCACAAGATCCGCCGAAACAGTATCAGACCCTTTCAAAGAAGTCCTGTAATAATAGGTGTCGCTCTCTGTTGAATGTTCTCTGGGATTTATGGCCCAGGCGCCAGTGTTATAAGCAGCTTTTTCACCATATGTCAGATGTATCAGAGCAGGATCAAGTTCAGTATCCTTCACGAGCTTCCCATCCCTGCCGGCAGTCTGCCAGTATTTCTTTAATATGATCCTGACATACTGATCTGTGTCGCTCCTGTTTTGGGCGGCGATCCTTTCTTCGTATACCCTGCCCGGCACGAATTTGCCTTTCAGCTGACTGAGGAGCACACCGTTTCCGGCCTGAACATTGTCTGATCTTTTTCCTACAGCCTTTCCGTTTTCCATCAGGTGCACACCCAGATGCTGCAGCTGAAAATCCGCTTCCAGGTCATCACTTCTGATATCAGGTGCATTACCGGCAGCCAACGCGCCTATCACGCCTGCGATCAGAAAGAGCGCTGCCGCGGCAGCTGTCAGTATGATAGTTCTCTTTGATGATTTCGTTTTATTGTTCTTCATACCTCGCACTCCTCCTTATCGATTGGACTCACTCTTCGCAGGTGTCAGTCCCAGATTCCAGTCAGAGGGGATCCCTGTGTCAATCCCTTCTTTTTCCGCTGCTATTACCGGATACGGAATGCATTCCTGCACAACGATGATATCGAATTCATTGTAATCTTCGCTGACAGGGACTTTCTCGACCGTAGCAGTCAGATTGCTGGTGCTGATGCCCGGAGGGAGTACCTGATCGTAATACCAGAAATCACCATCCTTCGTCCAGCCGTCTGTGCCTGTGACATCCATGCCGTCAGGTCCGTATATCCCAACACGTACCACGACATCTGTCTCACCTGTGTTTTGTATAGTTACCGTTTTTGTCTTGTCCTTCCACTCTTCATTTATCGTTGTGGATCCGGAAAGATCGATTCTGGCTCTGCCGATCGCTGTCTCGTAATCACTGAAATAAGCATTAGCCATAGTTGCACACATGGCGTACATCAGAGTGATCACAGCGGCTATCAATATAATCCTTTTTCTGTTTCTTTTTTTCATTTTTGCCTCCCGGGGTTCGTTCAGAGTATTTTTTCAGCTTTCGGTATCTTCAGCGGATCATTCTGCCTTTCTGGTTCCGTCAGCTCTGTACTCATTTTCTACTCGTTTCCCCTTGTTCACTATGCCGCTGCCGTATGTTCCGTCCTTGGGACTGTTTTCGAAGGACACAGTGTAGTTTCCGTCTTCACCTGCCTGTGCAGTCTTTTCAGCCTGGCTGGTACCGGAGTTGGCACTGTAGACTTCTTTTACAACAAGACTGTCCAGTCCGGCAGGTATATCTTTCACAAGTATGCTGCCTTCTTTGCCACTAGCCATATCAAATGTCATACCGACTTTCTTGTGATAAGCCTGTTTGCCATTTTTCATACCGGTTATCTCAAATACAGCTGTTGCATTATTTCCCTTTCCCCAGTCAACATATGAATCCATCGTCTTCTTCAGTTCCAGTTCGACAACTTCATACTTGTTTGTGAATTTGATTCCTTCCTTTGGCTGCAGAGTTCCGTCATCAAGTTCATTGTTCTCGATTTGTTTCCCTGTAATATTGCCGTCATTGTCCTTTTCAGAACCATCAAGCAGATAAGCCTTAAGTTTGCTGGCCTTGCTGTCCCATTCAACCTTGACAGCGAATTCTTTGGCTTCATCATTCTTTACACCTGTCACATCACCACTCTCGGTAATTTTGTAGTGATATATTTTCGAGGTCTTTTCTTTAGCTGTTCCTTCACCCTCCTGATTTAAAGAGCCATCGGCAGCATCAGAGTACGTGAACCTGAACTTTCCGAAATCCAGTTTGGCGCTGCCGGCTCCGGCTTTGGGAGTCAATTTCACCTCGTTTGCAGTTACTTCTTGCTTCTTGCCGTCTTTCTCGATTTCTTTAAATGGCAGCGGGCCTCCATCCAGAGCTTCGATTTTGAAGTTCCAGCTGTCTCCATTGCGGAACTTACGGCCGGTCAGTTCTTTTGTAACGGGAAGTTCGATTTCAGTCTCGGACCTGACCAGTTTAAGCTGAAATGCAACACCAAAATAAGTATCCTGCATACTATTGCCGTTTCTGGAACCGGTTACCCACTGATACCAGCTGAGATGATGAATCGCGTCACCGTTCTGCATTTCGACGTTTTCGTGATACTGATTATAAACTTCTTCTTCGAATTTATTGCCTTCTGTTTTTTCTTTCCAGTCATGCATCCAGTAATATGTACCGTTGTAGTTCTCAACTCCTGTTTGTTTATTGCTCATGAGAATTGATTTTTCATACATACCATAGTACATGGCATCGACAAGTACCGGATTTGTTTCCATTACCTGAGTACCATTGTCTGAGTTGAAAATACTGCGATATTCATCGGCGGAAAGAT
Source organism: uncultured Eubacteriales bacterium (assembly GCA_902803725.1). Taxonomy (GTDB): domain Bacteria; phylum Bacillota; class Clostridia; order Peptostreptococcales; family Anaerovoracaceae; genus UBA3738. The sequence goes on along the minus strand of CADCRD010000161.1, from coordinate 3,272 downwards.
CTTCAAAGCTTTTAAAGTGGGCTTGCGTCTGATCCTCATCCTTGTTATCTTCATCTGCATAGTAAGCAGCGTTCAGATAATCGAGATAATAATCATCAAGGAGTTCTTTTGTGATCTTGACATAGTCCGGCTCGTTGTCATTGAGTTTATATGCATCCTGCGGACCTTCCGGCTTCGCTTCTTCCTCATTCCACACAGCGCCATATCCTATGGCATACAGAGCCTCTCCGACATTTTTATCTGTAGGATTCTGTGCAATATCCATTTCGCTGATCAATGCCAGATGCCGGATCGCACTATTATCCCCTCTGCGAGTGATACGGGACTTAGCACTGTGCCCGTCCGGCTTCTCATCTGCATTTTCGATCTTGTATCCTTCAAAGCCTGTGCCTATCACGGAATAGTCCATCTTATCGCCGTTATAATAATCGATGGTCCCTACAGCGCCGCTGTCTTTCAGATATCCGTATTTTCCTGATTTATCTATGACAGTAATGTTGTATTTTAGTTTATCACCAGGTTGGAAACCCTTTACAATGGGTTTGTACGCATTGTTAAATTCAGTATTCAGATTAATGGTATCTTCATCATAATCTTCGGGAATAGTGAAAATAACATTGTACGGATGAACAGAATCATCACCTCCGGCATATTCATTGGGTGAATCGATTTCAACTTTAATTCCGGAACTGGTTTCAGTATATGCAGCCGGATGGATCCTGGTTACATATTCATCTTTTTCATTATACGTGTATTTTTTGCAGATTTCTTTGGACGGTTCTGAAACATACCAAACTGCGATCACTTTGGCTTTGCCGTTTTGTTTGTACTGCGCCAGAGACTGAGCCTGTTCTTCTGTAGGAGTATCTCCGTACAGCACACCATTTTTTTCTTCAACTAAATTTATGCATTCCTGCTTGTCAGTCAGATAATAATTTCCATAGAGCGATTCACCTTCCCATGGTGATCTGATTTCTCCGCCCCAATAGCTGATAGGCACGAATCCAATCAGTCTCCACTGCATGTTCGTATACTGATTGCTGACTTTCGGCCCTCGCACAGTATCTCCTTCTTGGTTGATATAATGCTGACCACTGATCGGTTCTTCATCATACGTCCATTTGTGCTTCATCAGAGCTGTCTGATCTTCAGCGCCGTAGAATCTTACTGTAGCAACACTGGAATTCACGCGGCCATCGCCCCTTGACATATCCATCCAGGCATCCTGCAGTCCATAGATAATCACTTCGAAATACGGCTCAGAAACTGTGATCGATGCATTCTGCGTCACTACAGCATCAGTTCCTCCGACTGTTGCTGTACAAACCGTTTCTGCCTTTTCTTGTTCTTTATCTCCTTTTTCCTTCACATCAAGAACAAGATCGATGAGATCATTTGCTTTGTTTGAAGAAACCGAAAATTTTGTAACATCATATTCAAGTACGGATTTTCCGTCTTCCTGCTTAACATTGATGTTTTCGATCGTATTTTTGCATGATGAATTTGCTGCAGAACTCTTGATTGTCACAAGATCAGGAAAAACCACCTTCACATGCGTTGCTGTGTCACCTGCTTTTGCATTGTCATGAATGACTTTCAATTGAACAGCCTGATCTTTTTTGCCAAAATTGAGCACCTTATTTGTTTTGTCGTCAAGCGTAGTAGAAACAGTTGGTCTGTCAATAGTGATCGTAGTTGATGCACTTGATTTTGCATCCCATGCATTCACTGCCTCCATGGTGATTTTGTCACTTGTCTGTTTTGCGTCTGAAATATCCACCTTCACATTTACCGGCAGATACGTATACGATGAACTGCTGGTCTTGATTTCAGTTATGTTAAAATGAAGTTCCTTTCTGTCTTCACTGACCGTGACGCTTTCCGGATCGACCGTAAAAGCCGCAGTGCTTTCAATTGACGGGGTCCAGCCCTCAGTAAATGACATATTGTCGTCCAGCTTCAATGTGACACGGACCGGCTTATCGGTATAATTACCTGCCTGAGTATATGAAAATCCTGTTTTTAGTGCTATTTCTTTAGAATCACCAAGTGATACTTTGTTCGGATTGGCAGATGCAGTAATGTACTTGATCCCAGCCGGATCGTGTCTTTGCCATACCATCGCGACGCTGCCTTTTTCCTGCAAGGCGCTGATCATATCATCAGATGGCTTTTCACCGTACAGCACACCTTTATTAGCACTGATGAAAGTCTTCGCGCTCTCCTCGGTATCGAACACATATTTGCTGTTATAAGCATCGGTATTACTGAGACCCGTAATATCTGTATCCTTTACAGGCACAAATCCTATCACATCATAACAATAGCTGGAGTAAGTGTTTTTCTCAGTTTTAACAAAACCTTCTCCTTCAAGATCAAATCCTGTTTCAGCAAATGTGAACGGTTTGTCTTTCAGAGCATTGATCCCATTAACGGTCAGTTTGCTTTTGATATTACCAGGCAGCATGTCCGGATATCCGATCATATATTTTTTATATGAAGCAGAAGTCGAAGTTGAACTGTATTTTTTGTAAAGTCCGCCAAATTGGAATCCATACAGATTCAAAGTATACGATTCTGCACTCTCGCTGTCATCCCCGGCGGTATTTGCGGTACGCTTTGCTGCATTGCTCTTGACCGGAGCGGCGCCCTTTTTGAAATCGGATTTTTGCTCTTCCTTGTCCGATTCCTTTGGATCACCCTTTACGGGCTCTTCTGTTTTATCGGCCGCATTTTTTTCTGCAGCAGCCTCCTGATCATTTTGTTCATTGTCCTGCTGAGTGACTTCCTGCTGCAGTTTGCTTTGATCGTCCACAGCAAAAGATCGTGCGGGAACAGCATATGCCGTGACCAGTGCAACGACCATGAAAACAGTAATAAACTGTCTGAAGCGACCTCGCGCATTGTTTTCAGATCTTTCTGATCCACTCCTCCTGTATTGACTCTTCCTCATTCTCTTTTCCTTTCTGTCATGATGTCTTTTCTCAAGTGTTTAATAAAGGCAAACTATCTTTTATTATACAATAAATATCTTGTTTCGCAATTTTTTATGGCTATACTCTCATTATTTATGACTTTATTTCGGCTAAAAACGGTCCATTTTTACATCAAAAAACACCGCACCGGATTTTTTGTCCGGCGCGGCATACCTGTTTTTCACTGTATTGACCGTGTGAAACCGATACTATTCTTTTCTTCTTCTCATCATCAGCAGAACTGCTGCCAGCCCTGACAAGATCATTGCGGCAAAGAATTTGCCAAGTTCTGATTCA
>CADCRD010000160.1 GCA_902803725.1 uncultured Eubacteriales bacterium | reverse complement strand
TTCTGCCATCTGTATTATGTCCTGAACCAGTAAACTCATAATTTTGTCTCCCTTGTTTCGATTATCTGCAACATCGGATCGCTCTTTTCTTCTTTATCTGTAAAATCAATGTGCTCGATTATTCTTCCTTTTTTGTCGCAGCGCCCTATGCCATAGTCGCCTTCCTCTGCTATTACCGCCTGCATAGCTGCTATGGCCACTTCAAGCTGGCTCTCATCGGGTTCATTAGTCGTCAGCTTTTGCAGCCACAGGCCCGGCATTGAGAGGATCTTCACGACCCAGCTGTCACTGCGTCCTGCCCATCTGAGCAGCTCGTATGAGATGCCCGCGATCACCGGAAGCAACAGCAGCCTTGACACGATCCGCCAGAGCAGATTCGGCCAGCCCAGAAACGAAAACAATGCCAAAGCTATCACCATTACAAATACCAGAAAGCTCGTTCCGCATCTGGGATGCAGCGTATAAAACTGCTGAGCGTTTTCCGGTGTAAGCGGAAGGTCATTTTCGTAGCAATGTATCGTCTTGTGCTCCGCCCCGTGGTACTGAAAAACCCGCTTGATATCCTCCATCCTGGCAATCAGTGCCACGTAGATCACAAACAAAGCGATCCTCAATAGTCCTTCGATGAGATTCAGCACAACTTCGTTCGCCGTTAAGCGCTTTGCCCAGTTGACTACAAAAGTCGGACCGATGATGAATATCACGACTGTAAATACGATCGAGAATATGACCGATGCGTAAAGCATCACATTCCAGGCACCTTTCTCTCCAAATTTATCAGTCAGCCACTTTGACAGTTTGTCCTCTTCATACTCTATCTGCCCTTCGCCTTCATATCCTTCCAGCACATCAGCTGAAAACATCAGTGTCTTCATTCCCTGCACTAAAGATGCAATGAACACGAAGACCCCGCGGATGAACGGCAGCTTTGCAACTCTTGATGGCTTTTTATTTTCTTCAGTTTTTATATAGAGGGAGTCATCAGGCAGCCGTACGCATACCGAACTGCGCTCAGGCCCTTTCATCATGATCCCCTCGAGTACAGCCTGTCCTCCGCATTTCGTCGGACAGGCGTCCTTTATGAATATTTTGTTTAAATCCATGGTGTTGATTTGGCTTGATATCCTTTGCCTTATAGTACTGTTATAACCTGATCTTCTTTATCAGTTTAACGAATTCTTTGTTGTTTCTTGTGGTCGCCAGATTGTCAACGATCATTTCAGTTACGACCTGCGTGTCACGGTTTGAAAGAGCCCGGCGCATATACCAGATAGCTTCCATCTCCTCCTGATCCATCAGCAGATCCTCTCGTCTGGTTCCGCTGGCATTCAGATCAAGTGCCGGGAAGATGCGCTTTTCCGACAGCCTGCGGTCGAGATGCAGTTCCATGTTGCCTGTGCCTTTGAACTCTTCGAATATGACCTCATCCATGCGGCTTCCCGTTTCGACAAGAGCGGTCGCCAGTATCGTGATACTTCCTCCCTCTTCCATGTTGCGTGCTGCGCCGAAGAATTTTTTCGGTTTGTATAGTGCCGCAGGATCGATACCGCCTGAAAGTGATCTGCCCGAAGCCGGAACTACCAGGTTATAAGCTCTTGCAAGTCTGGTGATGCTGTCCAGCAAAATAACGACATCATGGCCGTGTTCGACCAGCCTCTGAGCCCTTGCCAGCATCATCTCAGCAACTTTCACATGATGCTCAGGTCTTTCATCAAAAGTCGAATACAGAACCTCGCCTCTTCTGAGAGAACGCTTCATATCTGTCACTTCCTCGGGACGTTCATCGACCAGCAGCACGAACAGATCTATGTCAGGATATTTCTTTTCAATGCTGTGTGCGACCCTCTTCAAAAGAACAGTCTTACCCGCCTTTGGAGCTGCGACTATAAGACCTCTCTGCCCTTTGCCTATCGGCGCGACCAGATCTATAAGTCTTGTTGACAGATCTGTGTGGCTGTCCTCAAGTGAGATCCTTTCGTTTGGGAATATCGGAGTAAGCTCTTCAAAATCCGGTCTTGTCTTTGCCCTGCCCGGCTCATCTCCGTTGACACTTCCAACAAACAGCAGTGCACCGAATTTTTCGCCCTGCTTTGGCTTTCTCGCTATACCGTCTATCCTGTCGCCGGTCTTCAGACCGAATCTTCTTATCTGTGTGGGTGCAACATAAACATCGTCATCACTGGTCAGATAATTATCAAATCTCAAAAAGCCAAATCCGCTGTCCGAAAGCTCCAGAATACCGTCAACTTCATATTTGTTTTCATCGTCCGGTTTCATTTCGCGGTGAGAAGATCCGCTTTTCTTTACGGCTTTGCTTTCCTCACCGGCTGTTTGCTCACCGCCTTCATGTTTCTCTTCGTCAGGCTTTTTCGCAGTTTTTCCGGAAGACTTGCGTTTTATCAATATTTTTTTTACAGGTTTTTCAGCCTTGTCTGCATCATCCTGCACATCATCTTTTTCTGCTGTCTTTACTTTCTTTACACGCGAATCCACCTTGTCTGCATCAGTGGGCGCATTGTTTTTTGAGGCCTTTTCTGCCTTTACTTCAGTTTTTTTTGATGCTTTTGGTTTTGCCTTTTTTGCCGGCTTCTCTGACTCATCCTTCTCTTTTGCGGCAGCGCCTGCTTTGCCGGTATGAGCAGATTTGTCTGCAGCCGAAACTATAGCTTTCAGAAGCTCTGCTTTTTTCATCGAGCTAAAGCCTGTAATGCCCATCGCCTTTGCTATCTCTCTGAGCTCAGCGACTTTCTTTGATCCTAATGTTTTTTCATCCATAATAATATTAAAAGAATTCCTTCCGGTTAGATTTGATTTTGAAATGACGGGGGAGTTTTGCAACCTGAATCGGATGCATTGCAATTCAACGCTGACATTATATCCCATCCGCATCGGCATTGCAAGATAAAATCTCTTTAAGCAATGCACTGCTGCCGCTCGATTGGCTTGTAAACTATTGTTCCGCTAAAGTCATTGCACTTATTCTTTCGTATCCGCCTGTTCCCGCCATGACTCAGTCTTTTTTCTGGACATTTTTCTCATTAAATAGTAAAATCAATCGCAATCATTATATTACAAAAGCTTGCACAGGATACTCCGGGCTCTTTGATACAAAGATAAATTATTCTGACCTGGAATATCGAGCTAATGAAGAAAGGACTAATAACATAATGGAATACACATTCAGACCACAGGGCGTATGTTCAAGACAGATCGATTTCGAACTGGATGGCGACATTGTAAAAAACGTAAGATTTACCGGCGGATGCAGCGGTAATCTCCAGGCGATCAGCAAACTGATCGAAGGTGAGAATGTCGATAAGATCATCAGCACTCTCGAAGGTAACACCTGCGGATTCAAGCAGACATCCTGCGCCGATCAGCTGACCATTGCACTTCGTCAGGCAAAAGAAAGCTGCTGACTCATTTGAGAGGGCTGTTCCTTATCGCACCCCGGAGATCACAGGCAATATGCGACGAACAACATTCAATAGTTTTATGCATAATTTACAGTCGTTACCAACATTGCAGTAATACTCTGTATTGATCGTTATAATCAGCATTTATAGTATTGTGAATAAGAAAGAAGGTACTGGTATGACTGATTTTTCAAAAGTAAGCTCGGCCCTTGAGAAAAAAGGTTTCAAAGTAAGCGTTTTCTCCAGTGGCAGCGATGCTGTTTCCTATCTCTCAGAAACCATCAGAGAAAAAACTGTTGGTTTCGGCGGCACAAAAACTGCTGAAGAACTGGGCCTTTACGAGACTCTTGACAAATTCAACTACATGGTCTGGCACTGGAAAGCGGCTGACTACGAAAATCTTACACCTGAAGATACCGCCGGGAAAAAGAAGATCCACGAAGCCCGTAATGCCGCAATGCATACGGATGTCTACATCTGTTCAGCAAATGCACTTTCCGAAGATGGAGTGATCGTCAACATAGACGGAGCAGGCAACAGGCTTTCTTCTACACTATGGGGACACAAAAAGGTCATATTCATAATAGGCCGCAACAAAATCGTCCCGACATACGAGGATGCAGTATGGCGCGCACGCAATGTAGCCGCTCCGCTGCGCGCCCGTTCATTGCACAAAAATACTCCCTGTGCAAAAGGTGAGCTGAAATGCTGCGACTGCAGCAGCCCCGAGAGGATCTGCCGCGGCATGGCCACTATCTGGTATCCGATGCAGAAACAGGAATTCGAGATCGTACTGATCGATGAAGATCTGGGAATGTGAGCGTTAACAAAAAGACCTGCAGCAAAACGCAGGTCTTTTTTCACGAAAACTATTTCCGGCGATCATGCTTTTTCAGGTATGCTTCTGCCTTCATGTTTTTTGCGTTTGATACCCTCAGCTATCAGACCATTATCAAGTCTTTCAAAATAGCTTTTCGTCTCACGGACGACCACCCCGCTGAGAGCCAGCAGCGCTATCAGGTTCGGCAGAGCCATCAGTGCATTGAAGATGTCCGCGATCGTCCAGACAGCCGACACCGTGAAGAACGGTCCGATAAGTACCGCAAAAATGTACAG
>CADCRD010000159.1 GCA_902803725.1 uncultured Eubacteriales bacterium | reverse complement strand
ATCTGCCTGAATGATATCCTGTTCCATCTGTGCTTTGTACTCTTTGAAAGCCTGTCTCAGTTCAGGGTATTTCACGCTGAGGATCTGAACAGCCAGAAGTGCCGCATTCTCTGCGCCTCCTATCGCAACCGTTGCGACCGGAACGCCTTTTGGCATCTGCACTGTCGAAAGCAGTGAATCCATGCCTCCCAGATCGCTCGTCTTCATCGGTATGCCAATTACCGGCAGAGCACATCCGCCCGCCATTACACCGGCAAGATGAGCAGCTTTTCCCGCAGCACAGATGATCACTTCAAAGCCATCCTTCTCTGCATTCGCCGCAAACTCTGCTGCGATGCCGGGAGTTCTGTGCGCGGAAATGACTCTTGATTCATATTCAACTCCGAAATCCGCCAGCACATTCTCTGCCTTATAAACAACATCGTAGTCGGATTTGCTTCCCATTATTACAGCTACTTTCATTGCAGTCCTCCGTTTATCAAAATTATTTCATGCCATTTACCCGGCTCTGTTATTTAAAATAGTTGACTCCGGCTTCAAAGATCTTCTGCTCCTTGTTGCCCGGCACATTCTTAAATACGTTGCTGCAGTATCTCTCCGAATGAGCCATTTTGCCCAGGATACGTCCGTCCGGGCTCGTGATCGCCTCGATCGCCATCATTGAATGATTCGGGTTAAAGTCAATGTCCATCGCTGCGTTACCTTCAAAGTCAACATACTGCGTTGCTATCTGTCCGTTCGCTGCGAGCTCTTCGATCATCCCTTCAGGTGCTACGAATTTACCCTCGCCGTGTGAGATCGCGATAGTGTGAACATCATCAACTTCGCACAGTGACATCCATGGTGACTTGACGCTGGCGACCCTGGTTCTGATGAGTTTTGACTGGTGGCGTCCTATATCATTATATGTAAGCGTCGCCAGTTCTTCACTCGGCTCTCTGATCTCGCCGAACGGCAGCAGCCCCAGTTTGACCAGAGCCTGGAAGCCGTTGCAGATACCGAGCATCAGTCCGTCACGGTTTTCAAGCAGATCTCTGACTGCTTCACTGATCAGCGGATTTCTGAATACGGCTGTCATGAACTTGGCACTGCCATCAGGTTCATCGCCTCCGGAGAATCCGCCCGGGATCATGATTATCTGCGATTCCTTTATCTTGTTGGACATCTGATTGATAGACTCGATCAGATTAAGTTCCGATAAATTGTTTATTATCTGGATACTGACGTCAGCTCCTGCTGCCTCGAATGCTCTCTTTGAATCAACTTCGCAGTTCGTGCCTGGCAGAACAGGAATGACGACCTTCGGTCTTGCGACTTTGATCGCAGGTCCCCTGCCCATTCTCTCAGTGAACGAAATGTTCGGGACATTCGGTTCTTTATCTTCTTTATGTTCTGCTGTTCTTACCGGGAATACTGTCTCCAGCGGTGCTTCCCAGTCAGCGATGATCTCGTTCAGATCATATTCATGGATCTCTTCATCACAGTGAATGATGATCTTTTCCTCTTCTGTCGTCCTGCCTATTTCAACAGCATTCACAGTTCCGAAAAGTTCGCTGATATCTTCTTCTGCCGGGATCTCGAGGATCATGCCGCCGTATTTCAGGCCAAGTATATCGTCTTTTGTTATATTGCTGATCTCAGCACCGATCTTGTTGCCGACTGCCATCTTAACAAGCCCGATAAATACTCCGCCCTTTGCCAGCGGCTGTGCTGCCAGCACCTTGCCTGCTGCTGTCAGCTGACTGATCTTTTTCATTGATTCTTTGAATTTATCGAAATCCGGCAATTCATTATTCAATCTTCTCAGCGGTACATATACCAGTTTGCTGCCGGCCTTCTTGAATTCTGTCGAAGTAACTCTTTCAGCATCACATGCCGTTACAGCGAACGAAATGAGTGCCGGCGGAACACTGATATCGTTGAACGTTCCGCTCATCGAGTCCTTGCCGCCTATCGATGGTATTTCGAGCTCTTTCTGTACCATGAGAGCGCCCATCAGAGCAGCAAAAGGTTTGCCCCATGATTCTTCATCATGCATGTGTTCAAAGTATTCCTGGAAAGTCAGCCTGACGTTCTGATATTCTCCGCCCATCGCAACGATTTTCGTTACCGAATCCAGAACAGCATACATTGCTCCGTGGAACGGTGACAATTTCGCAAGCTGCGCATCGTATCCATAGCTCATCAGTGTTGCCGTATCGGTATCACCTTCTGTTACAGGAAGCTTTGCAGCCATGCCTGCTGCCGGTGACAGCTGATATTTGCCGCCCAGGGGCATGAGAACTGTTCCTCTTCCGATCGTTGAGTCGAATCTTTCGATGAGTCCCTTCTTGCTGCAGCAGTTCAGTTTTGAGAGATGCTGCATCGGATCAGCACTGCACTTGGGCATGAATTCATCGCTCAGCGCGCTGACACGAACTTTAGTCTTCTGTTTTGCCCCGTTCGTATTGAGAAATGCTCTTGAGAGGTTCACGATCTCAGTTCCTCTCCATGACATTCTCATGCGGCCGTCATCTGTTACTGTTGCGACCTTTGTAGCTTCCAGATTTTCCTCGTTCGCATATTCTTTGAATTTTGCTTCATTGCTCTGATCGATGACTACTGCCATTCTCTCCTGAGATTCTGAAATAGCCAGCTCAGTTCCGTCAAGACCATCATATTTCTTGGGAACTGTATCAAGATTTATATAAAGGCTGTCTGCCAGTTCACCGATCGCAACTGAAACACCGCCTGCTCCGAAGTCGTTGCATCTTTTGATCATCGTAGCAACTTCTTTTCTTCTGAACATTCTCTGGATGCTGCGCTCGACGATCGGATTACCCTTCTGAACTTCAGCGCCACTCTCTTTGAGCGAATCTTTATTGTGTTCCTTTGATGAACCTGTCGCACCGCCGCAGCCATCACGTCCTGTTCTGCCGCCCAGCAGTATGATGACATCACCTTCCTGCGGCTTTTCTCTTACAACGTGATCAGCAGGAGCAGCACCTATGACAGCGCCGACTTCCATTCTCTTTGCGACATAATTGTCATCATAAACCTCGTCGACCAGGCCTGTGGCAAGACCTATCTGGTTGCCGTATGAGGAGTATCCCGCAGCAGCTTCTCTGGTGATCTTCAGCTGCGGCAGCTTGCCCTCCATCGTATTTTCGATCGGCTGAGTCGGATCAGCCGCGCCTGTTACTCTCATTGCCTGATAAACGTAAACACGTCCCGACAGCGGGTCTCTGATGGCTCCGCCCAGACATGTCGCAGCCCCGCCAAACGGTTCGATCTCCGTTGGATGGTTATGTGTTTCGTTCTTGAACATCACGAGCCAGTCTTCCAGCTCGCCATTTATCTTTGCCCTTACCTTGATGGAGCAGGCATTTATCTCTTCCGATTCGTCCAGATCGTTTATCTTGCCGTCCTTTTTCAGATACTTCGTGCCGATGCTGGCCATATCCATCAGGCAGATATCCTTCTGACGGCCTTCATAGACCTTTTCCCTCATCTCAAGATAGACCTTAAAAGCATCTTCCACGAGTTTGCCGTATGTGCTGTCTTCGAAAGTAATCTCTGTCAGCTCGGTATTGAACGTCGTATGACGGCAGTGGTCTGACCAGTAAGTGTCGATGACCTTAAGTTCCGTCATGCTCGGATCTCTCTTTTCTTCTTTCTTGAAGTGCTCCTGTATAAAGAAAAGATCCTCTTCACTCATCGCAAAGCCCTGTTCTTTTCTGTAAACCTCCAGTTCCTCAGCGGACTTGCCGGTAAATCCTTCAATTATCTCAACATCGCCGGGAACTGATGTCTCCATACCCAGAACTTCAGGCTTTTCAAGTGTCGCAAACTGGCTGTCGACAGGGTTGATGCAGTAAGCAGCTATCTTTTCGAATTCGTCGTCTGAGGTCTCGCCTTCAAGAACGATGACTCTGGCACACTTGACTATCGGCTCGGCTTTTGTCATAAGCAGCTTGATGCATTGTACAGCAGAATCTGCCCTCTGGTCGTACTGACCGGGCAAATATTCGACTGCGAAAAATCTTGCTTCGCCAACTTCCGGCATTTCTTCGTCATATGTAACATCAACAGCCGGCTCTGAGAACACCTGTCTTTTGGCGACCTCAAAAGAACTGTCATCAAGCCCCTGCACATCATAGCGATTCAGAACCCTGATGCCTGTCAGTCCCTTCGGAGCGAAGTTATATTTGATGTCCTGAAAAAGGCCTCTCGCCTCAACATCAAAACCTTTTTTCTTTTCAACGTATACTCGTTTAACCATGCAAATGTCTCCTTTATTCAGATAATTATTAAACGGTCATTTCTTCTATAATACTTTACGCGAGCCGTGTTTCTTTACTTAAATAGTATTGTTTTTATAAAAAGCGAAAATATTAAACCAAAACACTTTTTTTCTTTTCATTATATGTTCGCTTTTTGCACCCGCAAAAAGACAGATTCAGCATATTTGAAAAATCCCTTATTGTCAAGTATTTCAAGAGGCTGACTATCTTCACTGCAAGCTTTTTTTGTTTGCCATATGCCGGCCTAACGTTTCCACCATTTTGATGGCCTTGTACTCTCTTTTTCATGCAGCTCTACCATCATGCGGCCCATTGTTTTTCCGGTCACGGGGTGAACAAAGCCCGGAGCGATCTCAGTCATAGGTCTCAGCACAAAATCGCGGTTCATCATATCCGGATGCGGCACAACCAGTCTTTCTGTTTCAATGATCTGATTATCATAGATCAGAATATCAAGATCCAGGGTCCTCGGGCCCCAGTGTTCTTTGCGCTCGCGCCCGGCCTCGTTTTCGATTTTCTGACAGACTTCCAGCAGTTCCATCGGCGAAAGCATTGTCTCTACCTCGATGGCGCCATTGAGAAAATCATCCTGATCTTCATTGCCATAAGGCTTGGTCTCAATGAACGTGGATATTTTTTTGACTTCTATATCCGGATACGTATTCAGAGCTTCGACAGCTCCGTAAAGGTATTCTTTCCTGTCGCCCATGTTGGAACCCAGTCCGATGTATGAAACATGTTTTTTTCGTGTAATGCAAACCGACACATCTTCAAACGGTCTTGAGATCGGAGCCGACGGTTTGTGGATCTCAAGAGTGATCTCGCTGAGCCCTTCATTCATCCGCAGCAGATGGTCTGCCAGCCTCTCAGCGCAGGTCTCAATCAGATTGAAACGATTCTTTGTCATGAACTCCGCGATCATTTCGCACACCTTGCCATAATCGATCGTCTTTTCCAGATCGTCATCCTTTGCTGCCTTAGCTATGCTTGTACCCATCTTCGCAGAAATAACGAACTCCTGCCCTTCAGCACGTTCCTTTACGAGCGCGCCGTGATGAGCATACACTGTCAGTCCTTTTATTCTGATATAATCCATTTCCGGCTCCTTCCTGTTTGACTTGCTGTATTTGTAAGAATAATTTCTGATATTGCCTTTCTCTTCAGCAACTGACCTGCTATTCATTTTTCTTGATTCTATTTTAGATGAGCAGCTTTTTTCAGTCAACACAAATACCGTTCAAACATCTGTAAATATGCATCATTTGTTCCCGGAACCCAGTATCGCCTGTGTCATCCTGACCGCACGCAGATTTTCCTTAACATCATGGACCCGGATGATCGAGCAGCCGGCCATTACCCCCAGCACGGTCGTAACAAGAGTCCCTTCCAGCCTCTCATCAGCCGGCAGATCCAGCGCGAGGCCGATCATGGATTTTCTTGATGTGCCCAGCAGCCATGGAAAACCTTCTGAAGGGCCATTCTCTTCGCTTCTGCACTCACCTGCATATATATTATTCATTATTTGCAGATCATTCATCAGCTGCAGATTCTGCTCATATGTCTTGCCAAAACCAATACCGGGATCCAGGATGATCTTGTCACGATCAATGCCTGCACCGATCGCTGCATCAACGCACCTTATCAGATCATTTTCAACATCTTTCAAAAAGTCCGTGTACGTGGCTTTGACACGATTGTGCATCAGAACACACGGCACCCCGCTCTCAGCTATCAGACGGCCCATCGGACTCAGGCTGCTTTTCTCATCACTGTTCTCATTGTTTTTCTCGTTCAGCAGCTCGTACTGAAGAGCCCATATGTCATTGATCATATCGGCACCTGCGCTTATTCCCGCAGCCGCGACTTTGCTCTTGTATGTGTCCAGCGAAACAGGCACATCAAAATTATTCTTAATGGCCTCGATCACAGGAACGACCCTCTCTATCTCTTCTTCATCTGAGATCTGCACATGACCCGGCCTTGTCGACTCCCCTCCGATATCCAGGATATCACACCCATCAGATATCATCTTTTCAGTGTGCTTCAGTGCAGCATCGACAGAATTCCATTTACCGCCATCAGAAAAAGAATCCGGCGTCACATTCAGGATCCCCATGATATAACATTCATTTTTAAGATCAAAATCTCTGTTTCCTATAATCATTTTATTCCCCCATCTTCATCATATTTCAAAATACGTTCACCCGATTTCCGACTGCGTTGTGACCAATGCCACAACATCACCTTTCTTAATGACCCGATTGTCCGTAATATTGACAGAGGATCATCTACTTGCTCAAATCATAACGCTTACTCCTCAGCATCTGACCTGTCATTTCATACAAAAAGGGGTTGCCTTTACCAGCAAAACCCCTGACATCATCAGTAAACCAACTCCATATTCATTTTATCACGCGGCCATTTGCATGTTCTTCTCGCATCGCACATAAAACACAGTCGTGTTTTCTTATCTGCTTCGTAAAGCACTTCTGCCAGAGGCATTCCTATGTTCTCCATGCGATGAGCCGCAACAGCCATAACGATCTGCGCAACTTCATCATCATTGTATCCGCACTCCGGCAGGATCTCACCGGCAAGCATAACGCTGCCCTGGTCATGAGGAGTCCCGTCTTCATAGTCCTTTGCCCTGCCAATATCATGCATCAAAGCAGCAGCATAAATAATATCCGTCTCCAGATCATAGTCACGTTCATCAGCTATCATGGCCCCCGCTCTGGCAACATCCAGAAGATGCTCCACACCATGCCGGCAGTAAATGCGGTCTTTTTCACTCTCATTTATCAGCCTGACAGCCCTGAGGAATTTTTCGTGTTTCATTATTCTGTCTGCACGAGTCAAATCCGCCATCTTT
>CADCRD010000158.1 GCA_902803725.1 uncultured Eubacteriales bacterium | reverse complement strand
TTTATCATAATAATTCTTTCTGTTTTCGGAATATGATATCAGACCGGCCCTGATCAGCTGTTCATCACTGAATCCCAGCCCTTTCATATGGCGGTACAGGCTGTCCCATTTTTCATCAGCCCAGCCTATGCCGAAGATCCTCATCACATCGTCACTGACGCCTCTGCTGTACATATACGGCAAACCCGGATTAGGTCTTTCCCTGAGCGCTCTGTAAAAAAACCTTGCTGCCTGCCGGTTCATTTCATACATTTCATTTCTGATTTTTTCTGCTCTTGCGTCTCCTCCTGAAAACCGTTTAAAAGTCAGTCCGCACTCATCAGCCAGCTTTTCGGCAGCCTGAACAAAATCCATATTATAGTATTCCTGCATGAAGGTAAAAACATCTCCGGATTTCTGGCAGCCAAAGCAAGTAAAATACTGCTTAGTCTCGGACACGACAAAAGAAGGAGTCTTTTCGCTGTGAAAAGGACAGAGACCTTTGTAATTACTGCCCGCCTTTTTCAGATTAACGACTCTTCCTATTATGTCAACTATATTGCACCTGTCCTTTATCTCCTGAACAGTTGCTCCTTTGTTGCTGTCATTGTTATAACTCATCGCCATTCATTATAATACATTGAAATTCCAATAATGTATCTTTTTCTAAATAATGCCTTTTTACTCTCCGAGTCCCCATTTTTTGAACATATTGATCGCATACCTGTCCGTCATGCCTGCGACATTGTCTTTGACAAGTTCTTCAGCAGAGCAAAACGATCTCATCTGCTGCAGCTCGCGAGGCAGTTTTTCCGGTCTTTCCATCAGATGATCATAAAGACCGCATATAATCTTTTCAACATTTTCCATCTGCTCGGCTTTTTTTACATTTTCGTTGTTATAAACCTTCCGGAACATATATGCACGCAGTTTGTCCATATAATGAGCTGCTTCCTCACTGAGACAAATCACTTCACTGTCTTTGCTGTTATTTATCATATCCCTGACGAGCGTGTCAATGCGAGTTCTGTGATCGCTTCCAAGATATTTTATGCAGTCTTCTGGCAGGTCATCTTCTCTGATCACACCGCTTCTGAGCGCATCATCTATATCATGATTTATATAAGCTATCCTGTCGCTGGTCCTTACTATCTGACCTTCGGGAGTTGCCGGCATGCCGCTGCCTGAGTGGTTTAGTATGCCGTCTCTCACCTCCCAGGTCAGATTCATCCCTCTCCTTCCCTCAGGGCTGATCTCAAGCTTATCGACCACCCTCAGGCTCTGTTCATTATGGCGGAAACCGTATGGATATATCTCATTCAGCACAGCTTCTCCGCTGTGACCGAATGGTGTATGTCCGAGATCATGCCCCAAAGCGACAGCCTCTGTCAGGTCCTCATTCAGCGCCAGGCCCCGGGCAATGGTCCTGGCTATCTGGGACACCTCGATCGTATGAGTCAGTCTGGTCCTGTAATGGTCGCCTTCAGGCGAAAGAAAGACCTGAGTCTTGTGCATAAGCCTTCTGAAAGCCTTTGAATGTATTATCCTGTCACGATCCCGCTGAAAAGCAGTGCGCAAAGTACACTCTGTTTCTTCTTTCAGACGCCCCTTTGTCTCAGCCGCTTTTGTCGCATATTGCGACAGATACTCATATTCTCTTTGTTCCTGATATTCTCTGTCGACCATATTACTTTGTCCCTGTATGTCCGAAACCTCCGATGCTGCGTTCTGTCTCAGATAACTCATCAGATATCTCAAAAGCAGCCCGTTCATATGTCGAAAATACCATCTGAGCTATCCGGTCACCATTCTCGATAACAAAATCTTCTTCACCAAGATTGATCAGCGCGATTTTTATCTCACCGCGGTAATCGCTGTCTATCGTTCCCACGCCGTTGACAAGAGCTATTCCGTGCCTGACGGCAAGTCCGCTGCGCGCTCTGATCTGCCCCTCACAGCCTGCAGGTATTTCCATTTTAAGGCCCGTGGCAATGAGCGCTCTTTCGCCGGGCTGTAATGTGACCGGTTCTTTGATATGAGCCCTCAGGTCCACACCTGCCGAACCCGGTGTTTCATATTCCGGTAAAATGCCGCTCTCACTTTTCACTTTGATACTTATCATCATACATCCTTTGCATATTTATCAGATCCAGAGGGTTTTGACATTTTATCAGAAAATTTGTCCGGCTATTGTCCTCTGAACATTCTTCTGAGATCGACCCTCTTGTTTGTTACCAGAACGCCGCTGTACTTTTCCATGTCGCATATCATTGACTTGATCTTATCTATATCTTCTATAGTCACTTCGTTGATCTTTCTGATCACAGTCTCCTGATCTGTCGTTTTTCCTCTCAGCAAAACGTTCTTTCCATTTGCAAACATCCTGGAATTTACATTCTCCTGACCGAATATGTAACCGGCCTTGAGTTGTTCCTTTGCCTTTGAGAGCTCATCCTCAGTGACACTGTTCTGCTGCAGCAGCCCCAGTTCTTCTTTGATCGCTCTGACTGTATCTCTTACCTTTTCGTGGCTGATGCCTGCATATATATTGAAAAAGCCCATGCGTGAAGCCGAACTGTTAGCTGAAAAAACAGAGTAAGCCAGTCCCTTTTTCTCTCTGATGCTCTGGAACAGACGTGAGCTCATGCTGCCGCCCATTATGTTATTCAGGACCGTGAGAGCGTAATATCTGTCATCATCCAGTCTGATGCTCCTGGCTGCCAGGCACAGATGCGACTGCTCGATGTCTTTTACTTTGACTTTGAACGAAGGAACATACTCGATCTTTGGATACTCTGTATCCGGTTTTTCCGGGTTCAGGAAATCAAGTTCCTTTTCCAGCATTTCGCACACTTTGTTTTCATCAAATTTTCCTGCGACCGAAACAACTATGCTGTCCTTCGTATATTGTTTATTGATGTATTCTCTGATCGTGCTTTGCTTTATTCTTTTGAGAGAAGCCGGCGTTCCGATGATGGAATTCCCAAGCGGCAGTCCCTTGAATATTTCTTCTCCGATGGTATCCATGGCAAGCTCATCGGGAGCATCATTTATCATCTTCATTTCTTCCATTACGACCAGTTTCTCACGCTCCAGCTCAGTCTTGTCAAATACTGAACCTGTAAACATGTCGAGCAGGATCTCCAATGATGTATCGAGATTATCGGAAAGTGTCTTTATGTAATAGCACGTAGCTTCCTTCCCTGTAAAAGCAT
>CADCRD010000157.1 GCA_902803725.1 uncultured Eubacteriales bacterium | reverse complement strand
TGTAATCTGTTTGCTTTTGATCAGATGTTTAAAGAACTTTGCTGAAAAAGCTCTTGGCTCGTTCTGTCTTTGTATGATCAAAGAGCTATTCAGGGGTTCCCTGCTCCATGACGATACCTTCGTCTATAAAGAACATCCGGTCTGCAACTTCACGGGCAAATCCCATCTCGTGAGTTACGATTACCATAGTCATGCCTTCTTCAGCCAGGCTCTTCATTACGTCGAGTACTTCGCCGACCATTTCAGGGTCGAGGGCCGATGTCGGTTCGTCAAAGAGCATGACTTCCGGATCCATGGCCAGAGCTCTTGCGATCGCCGCACGCTGCTGCTGTCCGCCTGAGAGGGAAGAAGGGTAAACCTGCATCTTGTCCGCCAGTCCGACACGGGTCAGCAGTTCTTTTGCCTTTTCTTCGGCTTCTTCTTTTTTCATCTTGCCGGTCTGAACGGGAGCCAGCATTACATTTGACAGTGTGTCCATATTGGGAAAGAGATTAAAACTCTGGAACACCATGCCCATTTTCTGACGGATTTTGTTGATGTCAGCGTCTTTAGAATTGATGACTTCACCGTCTAGTATGATCTCGCCTTCTGTCGGGTCTTCCAGCAGATTGAGACAGCGCAGGAATGTGCTCTTGCCGCTGCCTGACGGCCCTATGACGCAGACAACTTCGCCATCTTTGATCGTTTCGGTGATGCCTTTGAGCACCTGCAGATCGCCAAAATATTTGTGCAGATTTTTAACTTCTATCACTTGCGGCCAGCCTCCTTTCCACTTTGCCCAGACCCCAGGTCATCAGCATTACTACAGCCAGGTATACGAGTGCGATACCGACGAAAGGCATGAAAGCCTGATAGGTACGTGCCTGAATCTGTATGGCGACCTTGGTGAGATCAGCAAGACCGATGACTGTTACCAGGGATGTATCCTTGAATAATATGATCATTTCGTTACCCAGTGCGGGAAGTATGTTTTTTATGGCCTGAGGAATGATGACAAGTCTCATGACTGTACCGTAGCTCATGCCCAGTGATCTGCCTGCTTCCATCTGACCTGGGTTGATGGACTGAATACCGCTGCGGATCGTCTCTGATACATAAGCACCCGAGTTGATACCGAGCGTCAGTATTGCGATCATGATCAGATTGCGGCTCTGTGCGAACACAACGAGTCCCATGATCAGCAGCTGAACCATCATTGGCGTTCCGCGTATGACTGTAACATATACTTTGACTATTGCATTGAGTACTGACAGTCCGGCCGATGAACTCTTTTCCTTTTTCTTCTGGTCGTGAGCTGTGCGGACCACGGCGACGAGAATGCCAAGAATGATGCCGAGAGCCAGCGCTCCCAGCATCACGATGAATGATATTTTGAGACCGTCCAGATACAGAGCCCAGCGGTCCCGTTCTACAAAACTCTGATAAAAATTATGTTGTACGTCCTGAAAAAAACTGTTCATTGTGTTTCACTTGTATTATTCTGCTTTGATGTATTTATCTACGATCTTGTCAACTGTTCCGTCTTCTTTGAGCTCTTTGAGCGCTCCGTTGACTGCTTCATAAAGATCCTTGCTATCCTTGTTAATGCCTATAGCATAGTCTTCTTCAGCATAAGCAGTATCGAGCAGTTTCAGACCTTTGTTTGATTTGACGAATTCTTTTGCAGGGTTATTGTCGATTACAACAGCATCTACTTTGCCGCCGATGAGAGCCTGAACGGCTGTTGCGCCGTTGTTGTAAGATGTTACATTTTTGTCGCCAAAGTCTTCTGAGCAGTATATATAACCTGTTGTTCCATCCTGACATCCGATCTTTTTGCCTTTGAGATCAGCCGGTTTTTTGATATCGGAATCTTCAGTTACTATGATGGACTGAACGCCTTTGGCATAAGTTTCAGTAAAGTCAACGTTCTTTTTTCTTTCTTCATTGACTGTCAGCCCTGCCATTGCTATATCTTCTTTACCGCTCTGGACAGATGTGATGACTGAAGTAAAGTCCATGTCGTCAACAACGAGTTTGAGATCGAGTTTTTTTGCGATTGCTTCGGCGATCTCAACATCGATTCCTTCAAAACCGCCGTCATCTGATGTCATTTCATAAGGCGGGAAAGCAGCGTTGGTTGCCATGTGCAGTTCGCCTTCAGTTACTGTTTTTACAGCAGCTGCTTCTTTTTCTTCGTCAGAGCCGCCGCAGGCGGTAAAAGCAAATACCAGTGCCAGAGCCATTGCCAGTGCGGCTGTTAGTTTAATGATTTTTTTCATTTTTGTTTCCTCCGTTTTTTGTTTGCAATCTGGCAAATGATCTGTTCATGTCCAAACGATCCTTGCCCGAATCAAGCTGAATTAAGTATGAATTATTATTGCATTTGCGTTCGTTGCTCTCTGTTTTTTATTGTTTTGCCCTGAAAGCTTAACAAAATATGTACAGTAACATCTACGCGGTAATAATATACATCAAAATGAATAACTTTGCAATATATATGCGTATTTTGTAGCTAAAAGAATGAATAAAAAACTGCCGCCCGGCTTTAATGGCTCATGAGCGGCAGTGCGATGTCTTAAAATGAATAAAAAATTACGAATGCAGTACAGTGTCTTCACGCAGATCATCTGCAAAATCTTCGAGTGAGCAGCATGACTGTGATACACTGTGAGTCACACGGTCTGCTTCTTCGGCTCTCTTTGCATCATTCCATTTATCCATGGTGCCGACGAGATATCCGGTGATTCTTCTGACTCTTTCAAAAGGGATGTTGTCCAGCTCATATGTGAGATTTGCATATTCGCCATCCAGCTCGATGTTCAGAGTCTTTACTCCCATCTGATATTTTTCTTCAATATAATTAATGTAGTTTGCTGCCTCTTCGGGTGATGCATTTCCTGTTATTACGGGTTTTGACATGAGCGATACCTCCTATGTTAAAAAGTAATTTTAAATGATTCTTTGTACAATATATAGTATTTTATTGCTTGCTGCAAGACAGTATATACCACTTTTTTAAAAAGTTAAACAGAATATCAGATAAAAATAATCTGATTATACGAATGCTTTTCGATCTTCTCAGAAAAATATCTTTTCTTTGCAGATGCCCGGAGTGGATCAACAATCTTTACTTTTTAAGGGGGCATGTATATAATAATTTTTGTTAATGAAAGACTTGAAAAGCTGATCTTAAAGACAGGAAATGAGTTTGACAAAAGGAAAGATAATACCAATAGCTCTGATGATGATCCTTTTTTGCCTGATCATCTCCGGATGCGGCGGTTCGGAAGGTGCTGACGCTTCCGGCGGCTCCGGTGACGCCCAGGAGAAAAAAGGCAGTTTTAAAATACCTGAATTTAAGGATGCTGTTTTTGATTCCGGCAGAGCCAAAGGCAATGAGGAGGTGCAGCTGGATCTTTCTCATGTTTCGGACGGATATATCGCACTCAAAGCGAACAGCGACGCAAGACTCAAACTGCAGACCATAAAGGGCAGCGATGAGTATCTTTATGATATAGTGCAGAAAAAACAGCAGGTATTCCCGCTGCAGTCAGGCAACGGAAACTATAAGATAAGGATCATGAAGAATGCGGGGGGCAGCAAGTATTTTGAATTATACAAATCCTCAGTCAAAGTCAAGATGAAAGATAAATTCGGACCTTTTTTAAGACCGGGGCAGTATGCTGATTACAGCCCGGGCTCCGAATGTATTAAGAAGGCTGAATCTCTGGCAAAAGAAGCATTGGACGAAAAAGATTATATTAATAATGTGTATGAATATATCTGTGAAAATATTACCTATGACAAAGAGAAGGCTTCCAGCGTAAAATCGGGATATATACCTGATCCTGACAGCACACTCAAGGAGGGCAAGGGTATATGCTTTGACTATGCATGCCTTGCCGCCAGTATGCTGAGGCGAATGGGCATTCCGACAAAGATCATATTCGGTTACGTTGAGCCGGATGATCTTTATCACGCCTGGAATATGTTCTATACGGAAGAAGACGGCTGGTCCTCTGTCGAATTCAAGGTCGATCCCAAAGACTGGAGCAGGATCGATCTGACTTTTTCGGCTAACGGAGAAGACGGAGATTTCATCGGGGACGGTTCAAACTATACTGACGTTTATCAATATTAGAAAGGGGACTCACTAAATGCTTAGCTATACAGATATGGGATCATTCTTCGAGAATATGGGAATGATGATCAAAGCAGGAATCTCTGTAAACGAGGCTGTTGATCTTTTGAAAGAAGAAAGCGAAGAAGAAAAAAGCAGCCTGAGCAATATGTATGAAACGATGAGCAGCAGCATGAGCATCGGTTCTTCACTGGAAGATGCCATGAAAGAAACAGGGGAATTTCCGAAATATGCCACGGATATGACAGGGGCTTCGGAATACACGGGCCGGCTCGAGACAACGCTGTTTCATCTCGCGGAATACTACCGGACAGAAAATTCAATGAAGAATACTTTTATCTCGGCGGTAAGGTATCCGGTTATACTGCTGTTTATGGTAATAGCTGTTCTGATCGCGATGCTGACCATGGTATTCCCGGCCTTCAGCGGTGTATATGATAATCTTACCGGTTCTCTGTCAGCTTCTTCATACAGCTACCTCAGCGTATCCTTTACATTCTGCAAAGTACTGCTGGTCGTGATGATCGTAATGGTGGCAGCTTTGCTCACAGGTTGGGGAATGTGGAAAAGAGGAAAATCAGAGAATGTGAAAAAGATTCTTTCAAAAATCAGTACATTCAGGGATATGTTCGACAATCTGGCGCTGTACAGATTCACGTCATGCTTTGACATGTTCATTTCGGGCGGAGAGATGCAGGATGAAGCGATAAAAAAGAGTCTGGCTGTCGCCGAGAGTGAAGAGCTGGTGAGCAAGCTTAAAAGATGTATTGAAAAGATGGATGCAGGAGACAGTTTTTCACAGGCTGCGTTCGAAGAAAAACTGTATGACCCGATCAGCAACCGTATGCTGATCCCTGCTGAACGCAGCGGTATGCTGGATTCGATCCTCGTAAAGATATTGGATGGTCTTAAGGAAAAGAACGAGAAATATATTTCGCGGATCGCAAACACGATCGAACCGCTGCTGACAGGCTTTCTGATGATCACGATCGGTTTGATGCTGATCAGTCTGATGGTTCCGCTGATCGGGATGATGAATTCCATCGGATAAGACATCGGGCTGCATTTCAGCAGCCGGCCAGATAATATATATCAAAAACACAGCAAAGCGAGTATTAGACAGCATTGTTATGAGGAATATGATCAAGGAACACAAATTCATAAGCACAATGATCCTGATCGCAGTCATCGTGACGGCGGGTGTTTTGTTTGCGGTATTCAGTCAGGATGAGGATGATATGGCAGCTAAAGCGGATTCCATAAAGACAACTATTGAAGAACGTGCGTTGCAGTGCTACGTTATCGAAGACGCCTACCCGGAGAGTCTTGCTTATCTCGAAAAGAATTACGGACTGACAGTCAACAAAGAAGATTACAAGATCGTTTACAGACCGTACGCTGAGAACATGCCGCCGGATGTTAAGGTGTTTTATAAAGGAGACAGATAAAATGGACAGAAAAGGAAGAAGCATTGGCGATCTGCTTTCCACTATAACAGTTGCGGTTTTATTCCTTGTGATAATACTGTTGGTTGTCTTTACGGCGCAGTCATACAGGCATGGTACGGACAAGCAGCAGGAAAATGATAATTCACGTGCGGTGCTGGCTTATGTTGCTTCGGCCGTCAAAGACAGTGTCACATCCGATATCACTCCGGAAAATTTTGGGGATGCATCCGGGCTGACGATCTCTGATGCGAACAGCGAATATGAAAGAAAGATATATATAAAGGATGGCAAGCTTCTGGAAGAGTATGCCAGGAAAGGCCGGGAGATCTCTTCGGACGATGCTCTTAAGATAGGAAAATTGAAGATATTTGAGGTCAGATATATCGATGATGATCTGCTGGAGATCAGAACTGATCTTGGCACATCATATGTGAGGACGAAAAAGTAGGAACAAAGGCATGAAGCGAAAGGGCAATACTGTATTCATTGTAGAACTGTTTATCATGTTCATCATATTGCTGATAGTCATCGTAAGTATCGTGACGATATCTATGAAGACCAGAAATCAGAGCGAGCAGGCAGGTCAGCTAACGCAGGCTGTTGTTTGTGCTGAGAATATTGCTGAAGTGACGAAAGGCGCAAGGAATGCAAATCAGGCAGCCGGCATGATCAAAAAGATCGACGGTGCTGAAAAAGTAAAGGTCACGGGCGACAAGACAAGTGTTCAGATCGGACTGAAAAGTAACGGCAGATATGATGAGGGCGATAAAGACCGGGTCTATGACGTGACGGTCAAAACTGAAACAGAGAGTGGCAGCAGTGGCATTTATATAAAAGAAAACATTGCCGTATTTGTTCCGGGTGAAAAAGAGGCGGTATATGTGCTGGATTCAGGCAGCTATGTGAAGGAGGAAAAGTAATGGATCATAAAGTAAGACTGGGCCCTATAGCGATCTTTCTGACCGTTGTTGCGATCATCCTTTCAACGCTGTCGATTCTCAGTGTGGCAACGACTAATGCGGACATGGTGCTGGCTGAGCGATTCGCCGCGGTGACAAAGGAAAGATATGCTCTCGAAGCAAAGGGGGAAAGATTCTTAAAGACACTTGATGAGCAGGCTCAGTCAGGCAGGATAAATGAGGCCGGTCTTTTGATGAAGAAAACGAAGAAGGGTTACAGCCGGACTATCAAGGGTGATAATTATTGGCTGGACATGGAAGTGGCAGGACCGGATGAAAGCAGATCGTTTAAAATAACCAAGTGGGAAATAAAGAAGAAATGGAAAGAAGACGATCCATATGAGAACGTATGGAAGGGAGTAGACTAATGCTGAATGATATACTTGAAAATGCGATACAGAAAGGTGCATCCGATATATTCCTGATAGCCGGTCTTCCCATCACTTATAAAGTGAATGGCAGGCAGGACCGGGACGGAGAGGGAATCATGAAGCCATCGGATATTGAACCGGTGATCGATGAGATATATGAAACGGGTCGCAGGGAAAAAACGAATCTGGAAAGCAAGATCGATGACGATTTTTCATTCTCGATATCTGCTCTGGGAAGATTCAGGGTAAATGTTTTCAGACAGAGAGGTTCACTGTCTGCAGTCATCAGAGTCATCAAATTCGGGATACCTGATCCGGAAAAACTGGGGATACCAGATAATGTTCTGTCGCTCGCAGACAACATGACAGGGCTCGTGCTGGTGACCGGAGCGGCAGGTTCGGGAAAATCAACGACGCTGGCATGCATGATAGACAGGATAAACAATACGAGGGAATCTCATATCATAACGATGGAAGACCCGATAGAATATCTTCATCACCACAACAAGAGCATCGTCAGCCAGAGAGAAGTCTTTATCGACACTCCGGGATATCTGGATTCTTTAAGATCTGCTTTAAGAGAGAGTCCCGATGTCATCCTGCTGGGGGAGATGAGAGACTATGAGACGATCTCAGCTGCAGTCACAGCAGCCGAGACAGGAGTGCTGCTCTTCAGTACGCTGCATACCAGCAGTGCTGCGAATACGATCAACAGGATAGTGGATGTTTTTCCTGCCAATCAGCAGGTACAGATCAGAGGACAGCTGGCGCAGCTGCTAAGAGGAGTTGTATGTCAGCAGCTGGTCATGTCAGCAGACGGTGAGCTGATACCTGTTTTTGAAGTGATGAAGACAAATCCGGCTATTCAGAATATGATCAGAGAGGGCAAGCTGCATCAGCTGGATTCGGCCATGCAGGCGGCAAGGGCAGACGGTATGACGACAATGGATACCAGTCTTCTTGAGCTGTATGATCAGGGGAAAATCACAAAAGAGATTTTATTCACCTCCTGCACTAATTACGAATTTGTTTCAAAGAAAGCAGGCAGATGATATGAAGATGTAAAATGTGCAGGTAATGCTTTTTAGTTGCTTATATGATATAATCTGCTGAAATATGTTAAACTCACAAATGAAAGAAAGGTGAATTGTAATGCTGACCAAAGAAGCACTGGATGCACTGGGCGCTGAAACTGCTGAGGGAATAGCAAGATGTGTCAATAATGAAGAGTTTTATCTGAAACTGGTTAAAAAGGTACTCGAACAGGATGATCTTGATCAGCTGAGAGCAGCCGTTGAGAGCGGTGATCTGGATGCGGCGTTTGAAAGAGCACATGCGATGAAAGGCGCTTTTGGTAATCTCGCTTTGACCAGTCTGTTTGAACAGGCTTCTGCCATGACAGAGGAACTGCGAAGCAGAAATAACATAGATTATTCTGTTTACGTTGATCAGTTGTCTGAAACGCTTGATAAATACAGAGAACTCCTGTGACCGTGTTTTATCATTCGCATGGCAAAATGTTATCAGAAGGGGAAGTATTACACATTCGAAGGGAAGAAATTATAATGAAGAATCTGATATTGGAAAAGGCTGCAAATGGGGAGCCTTCGTTTGGAACATTTACGCAGTTAAAATCCAGCGTAGTGATCGATATGCTGGCTTGTACTGAATTTGATTATTTTGTAATAGATATGGAACATGCTCCTCTGGGAACAGATGAAGCAGACGAACTGATAGCGCTGACTGCAGCGAGGGGAAAGAGTCCGGTCGTGAGGGTCAACGCTATCGAGCGAAGTGCTGTGCTGAAGGCACTCGATTCCGGTGCACATGCCCTGATCATTCCGAATCTGAAAAGCATGGACGAAGCCCGCAGGCTGGTGGAATGGAGCAAATTTGCTCCTCTTGGAGAAAGAGGATATTGCCCGACAAGAGATGGCGCATGGGGTGCCGGTCCGCAGTTTGAAGACGGCATGAAAGGATATATGGCTTATGCCAATGAAAACACCCTCATCATTCCGCAGTGCGAGACAAAAGAATGCGTTGAGATCGTTGAAGAGGTTGCCGCACTGGAAGGGATCGACGGACTCTTCGTCGGGCCGATGGATCTGTCTATAAATCTGGGTGTTCCGGGAGATTTTGATGCACCCGTCTTTAAAGAAGCTGTTGCAAGGACCGTCAAAGCATGTAAAGACAACGGCAAGATGTGCATGGGCTTTGCGGGAAACACCGATCTTGCTAGGACCTATATCAACAATGGTTTTTCCAGCATTGCGTATGGTCTGGATGTAAGTATGATGTTCTCTGCTTATACTGCAGCTATCAAAGAACTCAAAGAGATCAGATAACAATGCCGATACTATTTTTAATCATTTTAATTGTCATGGCGGTCGTACTGTATGGCATCAGTGTGCATCTGTATAACCTGACTATCAGCACGGTATACAGAAATGAACCGCCGGACGATCCTGAAAAGAAGACAGATAACAGTCATTTTTCACGATCTTCAGATCAAAAGACAAAAGAGAGATCATATGCCGGTCCTGACGGGAATGATAAGACGCACTGTCAGAATCAGCGATATTATTTTGATACTCATAAAACGGAAGACATATATATGCAATCACGGGACAGTCTGATGCTGCATGGGACAGCGGTCATAAATGACAGGTCCAGATGGGTCATTATTTGTCATGGATACAGTTCGACAGCCCGGCAGATGTCTTCGTATGCTGAGTTGTTTGATGAGCTGGGCTTTTCGGTTCTGGCAGTTGATCTGCGCGGTCACGGAGAAAGCGAAGGCACATACAGAGGCATGGGCTGGCATGACAGTTATGATGTATGGGACTGGTCCTGTTTGCTGGAGAAAAGATACAAAGCCCGTGATATAATTCTCTTTGGCATATCGATGGGAGGTGCAACTGTCATGATGGCGGCGGGTCATGCTCTTCCCGAAAGTGTAAAAGGTGTAATAGAAGACTGCGGATATTCATCAGTGAAAGCAGAGCTGAAATACAGCATGAAAAAGCGATATCATCTGCCTTCTTTTCCATTACTGAATATGGCCAGTTTTGTGACAAAGAGGCGGGCAGGGTACAGTTTGCTGACGGACGGAGATGCGGCAGCTCAGCTAAGGCTTACAAAGCTTCCGGTGCTGTTCATCCATGGCGAAGATGACACATTTGTTCCGTTTGCCATGATGAGTAAAGTTTATAAAGCAGCTGCAGGGCCGAAGATGAAGTTCACCGTTCCGGGAGCCGGACACGGAAAAAGCTATTCAGCAGATCCTGACGGATACAGGGATGCAGTGTATTCTTTTTTGTATAAGTATATCAGGCTTTGAGGTTTGGTCAGGCTGCCGGATACATCTGAAAACGCTCTGAATGTTCAGAAATTTCAGGGTGTTTTCTTTTGTTTATCTGTCCTTGAATATTGCGAATAGTATATTCATATGATAAAATTAATAAAATTAATTTTGGTTATATTTTGATGTATTTTTTCCTACAACAAAAGGAGCAAGAAATGAGCGAGATTAAACAATTCAAAAGAGTTCTTGTGGCAAACAGAGGTGAGATTGCTACAAGAGTTATCAGAGCTTGTAAGGAGCTGGGGATCCGCAGTGTTGCTATTTATTCCGACGAGGATAAAAATGCCAGCTTCAGAACTAAGGCTGATGAATCATATCAGATAGGAAAAGGGAAATCTCCGGTAGATGCTTATCTGTCTATTCAGGAAATCGTTGACCTGGCCGTTTCAAAGGGTGTTGATGCCATTCATCCGGGATATGGCCTTTTATCGGAAAATCCTGATTTTGCAAAGGCCTGTGAAGATGCAGGTATTGAATTTATCGGGCCTACAGCTGAAATGATGCACAGCCTCGGCGACAAGATCCAGTCAAAGATCGTTGCAAAGAGTGTTGACGTTCAGACCATTCCGGGTGTTGAAGAAGCTATAAAGACAGAAAAGGAAGCGATCGAATTCGCAGAACGAGCAGGTTATCCTGTAATGCTCAAAGCTGCAGCCGGCGGTGGCGGCCGCGGCATGAGGATCGTTAACACGCCGGAAAGACTTGTCGAGGAATTCAACAGTGCCAAGAGCGAAGCTAAAAAGGCTTTTGGTATTGATGATATATTCATTGAAAAATATCTGGACAGACCAAAG
>CADCRD010000156.1 GCA_902803725.1 uncultured Eubacteriales bacterium | reverse complement strand
CGAGTGTTTTTCGTGCTGAGTGACTGGCCGTCTCGATCAGCGCTAATTCCACAAACCGCTTGTTTTCAATCCTTTCAGCGCGTCTTATCTGGCCAGCACGTGACATCAATACTACGCACTCCAGCAGTCGCCTGCTTGCCGCTCGTTCCTCGCGGGCAGGCTTTGCATGAGACGTACCACTGCTCTCGCATCACTTCGCTCGCGACAGCAGGGTTACGGCTTCAATATGGCTTGTATGTGGGAACATATCGACCGGTGTCGCTTCTATAAACTCATATCCATACTCACGTAATTTCTTTATATCACGTGCCAGTGTCGCGGGATCGCATGAGACATAAACTATCCTGTCAGGCGAAGTCTTTGCAACTGCTTTGATCAGTTCCGATCTGCATCCGCTGCGGGGAGGATCGATCACTGCAACCGTTGCTCTGTTCGCGGCCTTTATCAGATCATCGTCATATTTCTTTTTCGATGAATCATTATTATCCTCACCGGTCTTATCTGTACGCAGTCTTACCAGCTCAGGCAGTACTTCTTCGGCTTTGCCGGTGATATA
Organism: uncultured Eubacteriales bacterium; assembly: GCA_902803725.1. Lineage (GTDB taxonomy): Bacteria > Bacillota > Clostridia > Peptostreptococcales > Anaerovoracaceae > UBA3738. Next base: position 1,803 of record CADCRD010000156.1, on the reverse strand, counting down.
TCTGGCATTGACCACTCCATTGATGACCGCATTTCTGTTGGCGTCCAATATGGCCTGTTTTTCAGATTCGATCCCCAGAACAAACGGATCATCCTCTTCACCGTTTCCGGCTGTTTTCGTCTGCGCAAACTTCCCGAGCATCCAAAGGCCGATGCTGCCTGCTCCGCAATACAGATCAAGGATCGTATCGCCCGCTTTGATATCCGCATAGTCTGCAGCGATATCGTAAAGACACCTCATCATCTCCGGATTCACCTGGTAAAAACTCCTTGGCGAGATCTCGAATCTGATCCTTTCCTTATCTCCGTATGAAACGATTTCATCTATCGTATATTTTCCCGCCGCAAGAACAGGTTCCTTGCCGCCATCATCGTAATAAATGCTTTCCAGAGAATGACCGGCTCCATAAACCGCGTCATCCAGCAGCATCGCCAGTCTCTCGATACCTTTAAGTTCGCTGCAGCCAAGAATCACCATCACCTCGCCTGTTCCCGGGGCTGTTCTGACAGTCATGCTTTTTATTTTCTCGCCTTTTTTCAGGCCTCCCGTATTCAGAAATTCACGCAGAGCATCTGCAGCCGCGGCCGCTGCGGGCATCTGGAGCATGCAGTCACTGCAGTCCACCACAAACCTGGATCTTTTTCTGAAAAAGCCGACGCTACCGTCTATATCGACCTGAAATACCGCTTTGTTCCTGTATCTCCACGGATCTGTCATGCCTTCAGTCATGCGAACTTTCGGATCCTTCAGTTCGCCGAGCCTTGCCAGCTTGTCTGCGACCTGCTTTCTCTTTAGTTTCAGCTGTGCATCATAATCGTATTCCATAAAAGAACACCCGCCGCACTCTCCGGCATACTCACAAGCCGGTTCTATCCTGTCCGGTGAAGCCTCCAGCAATTCCACCGGCCTTGCCAAAGCAAATCTCTTTTTCACCTTTGTCAGTTCACAGAGCACGACATCTCCGGGAAATGTATCTTTCACAAAAACCGTGAACCCGTCGATCTTTCCGATTCCCTGCCCCTGATCGCTCACATCTTCTATTTTGATCCTGTGTTCCTGTCCTTTTTCAAACATATTTATTCTTCTTATTTCTTAGTTTATTCCGGAGATTTTTCTGATTTCAAATTGCCATCATATGATCCGGATCCTTTAAACTGCCAACAATAATTACAAGCTTTCAACATTGTAACATATACCCGCTATTCACGAAAGAACTCTGCATGCAAAACCAATTTCAAAGAACAGAATCCATATTCGGCTCAGATTCGACTGCGCGGCTCAAAAAAAGAGTCTCACTAACATGTGAGACCCTTTACTGTTTTTTAGTGAGTGTCGTTACTTTACTCGTACTTTAAACGTCACTGTTTTCCATGGTGATGGTTTGTATTTTGTATTGCCTTTCGCTTTGACTCTGATCTTTACCTTATAGGTGCCCCTCTTCATTCCTTTCTTCATTGTTACCTTGCCGGTTTTCTTGTTGATCGTGATCTTCCTGTTGCCGGCTGCCTTAGCATAGATCTTGGTTCCCTGACCCTTTTTCTTAAACTTGATCACCTTTGTTACCTTCAGGGATTTCGCCTTTTTCTTTAGGGACTTGTACTTGACAGTAGCTTTCCTGCCCTTTACGGCCAAAGTGTTAGTTTTTCTGCTGGTTTTACTCAGCTGATTGTTCAGATCTGCGATCTGCTGCTTCAGCTTTGTGATTTCGTCCGCATTCTGCTTGATCAGAGCATCTGCTAACATTTGCAGCACCTGAGCAAGCTTATCATGCACAGCGTCCATTCTCTCTGCTGCGTCTTCACT
>CADCRD010000155.1 GCA_902803725.1 uncultured Eubacteriales bacterium | reverse complement strand
ATACACCATCGGCGAACCATACACCCTCGAATACTGGGAGAAGCTCGCTCTTGCCATGCAGGAAATGGGGGCTGACTCAATATGCGTAAAAGACATGGCGGGACTGATGCTTCCTGATGCAGCAACAGAACTTATCGGAATGCTCAAGGAAAAAATCAGCATACCGATCCACCTTCACAGCCACTGCACCAGCGGCACAGCACCAATGACATATTACGCTGCTGTTCAGGCTGGCGTTGACGGGATCGACACGGCGATCTCACCTTTCTCAGGAGGGACCAGCCAGCCACCAACTGAGGCAATGTATGAAACTTTCAAGAGGATAGGCCGTGATGCAGAACTTGATATCAATGCGCTTCAGAAGATCGCTGAGCATTTTGAAGGTGTCAAGGCACGTGCCCTTGAAAGCGGCCTCATGTCCACGAAGGTTCTTGGAACTGATATAAAGACTCTGATCTATCAGGTTCCGGGCGGAATGCTTTCAAATCTGATCTCACAGCTGAAAGACCAGAATGCCGAAGACAGATATGAAGATGTTCTGAAAGAGATCCCTCAGGTCAGACTTGATCTCGGAATGCCTCCACTGGTAACTCCTTCATCTCAGATCGTCGGAACTCAGGCTGTCCTTAATGTTCTGGCCGGAGAAAGATATATGATGCTCTCCAAAGAGACACGCGAACTGCTGCTCGGAAAATACGGTGCAACAACACTTCCTGTCGATCAGGAGCTTCTTAAAAAGGTTGAAGGTGAAGAGATCATAACATGCAGACCGGCTGATCTGCTGCCGCCTGATCTTCCGGGCCTCAAAGAGGAGATCAAAGAATACATGATCCAGGATGAAGACGTTCTCACATATGCTCTGTTCGGTCAGACTGCACTCGACTATTTCAAGCGCCGCAGTGCACTTGCTGATAAAGTCGCACCATCCGCTATAGATCATGCCAACAAGGCTTATCCGGCATAAGCAGCGATCCTTATATATAAAGAATCAAAAGAGACTGTATTTCTAAGACTTTTTTAGGAATACAGTCTCTTGTTTTATTCATTATCTCAGTTTTACATGTTCCGGAACTGCCCCGAGCAGATTTTTTGGTGACATCTCCATGAATAATGCTCCTGCAAGAATCATCGCTCCGCCCAGCATTTGGATGGGAAGCATGGATTCCCCCAGCAGTACAACCGAAAATCCAAGTGCAGACAGCGGTTCTATGTATCCGCAGACCGATGCTGTCTGAATCGACAGCTGTCCCAGCGAGGATAAATACAGAAACATCCCCAGCCCGGTATTTACTGCTCCAATAATGATTATCAAGAAGAAATCTTCCATGCTTTGCGGCACCGGAATACCACCTTTGAATACGGCAAATATCAGAGTGACCGGGAGAGCTCCCGCCAGCTGGATCATGGCATTGCTGATCCCTGTGACAGAGGTCGCTTTCTTATTGAATATCATCATTAGCGCAAAGAACACGGCGCTTATAGCTGCAAAAAGTATACCGGTGAAATCATTTCCTGAGCCGCTCTGTTTGTTCACCAGCAACATTCCGCACAGAACTGCCGCAAAACAAACCGCTTTCTTCCCTGTAAAACTCTCTTTAAAAACAAGAGGCGAAAGGGCCATGACCAGCGCCGGTCCGAAGTAATATATCAATGTTGACAGACCAACACCCGCACGGCTGTACGCTTCGAAGAGAAACAGCCAGCTGATGCCCTGTGCTGCTCCTGATATATAATTATAGGCAATATGTCTGTGACATGCCCTTCTGAGCGATACTGCGGCTTTTTGTTCTTTTTGATCTTGTCTTCTTTTTATGAAAAGAATGATGAGAATAGCTGCAAGGCCTACAGCTACTCTCCAGAAAACTATGCCGTAACTATCCATGCTGATCTTTTCGGCAACAAAACCATTTGATCCGAAAAGCAGCAGTGCTGCAAAATAATTAATGTAGTGCTTATTCCTGTTTACCTTATTCATTCTTTTCACCTGCATTTCCGTGGTTTTCTTATTGTTAATGCCTTTTGATCTTTTGGACATTAGCATTTCACATACTTTTCTGTTGCTTTCTGTGTATTGTCAATGTATCATAACAACAAATATAATAAAAGCGAATATTTGTCATGCTTCATATGATAAAATCAGATATATAAAAATATCGTCTAATTGCTTATTCCGATTCTTTTGGAAAATGGAAATGAGCAGTTTACGATGAACCCTGAAGAAAGGATGATACGATGGAAGTAAACATTCAGAAATATATGGCGCTGATAAACGTTGTTGAGCAGGGCAGCTTCAGCAAGGCTGCCGAGGCAATGGCTTATTCTCAGTCGGGTATCAGTCGTATGATCAAGGATCTTGAAAAAGAATGGGGCTTTATACTGCTGGAGCGCGGCAGAAGAGGAGTATCGCTCTCCTCGGACGGCACTGCGATACTCCCCTATGTAAAACGGATAGTCGAGGATTTCAAATTGCTGCAGCGTCAGACAGAAGAGATAAGCGGACTGGAAACGGGGCTTATACGAATCGCCACTATCTCCAGTGTCGCGCAAAATCTGCTCCCTGACATAATCAGTCGTTTTCAGCGGGATTACCCAAATATCGAATTTGAACTAATGCTGGGCGGGTATGACGAGATCAGATCGTGGATAAGCGATGGAACTGCGGACTGCGGATTTCTCAGTCATACCGCAGCAAAAGGACTTGACTGCACAGAAGTCATACGTGATGAATTCAAGGTCATTCTTCCAAAAGACCATGCCTTTTCAGAAAGCAATGTTTTCCCGATCGAAAGACTGGCAGACGATCCGTTCATTCTTATAGAAAAGAAAGGAAATACCGAGATCTCAGAGATGCTTTCTGAAAAAGGGATCGTTACTCAGACCCGCTTCACCACGATCGATGACTATGCAGCCATGTCTATGGTCGAGAGCGGTCTGGGGATCAGCATGCTGAACGGTCTTGTTCTGAAGCGCTGCCCCTATGACATCGTCCAAAAGAGCATGTCCGACACAGCTTTTCGAACCATAGTATTTGCAGTACGTGACAAGGATATGTGCTCGCGTGCAGTCCGCAAGTTTTCGGAATATATCATCGATACAGTTCCGCTTCGCGGATAAAAGATTTCTTATTATTGACTATGCAAATCCTATACAGTATCATTTACAAAACAGAATCTGCAGCAAAGGAGACAATTGTCATGAGCAATGAGCTTACTGAAAAGGTAAAAAAGGCATTGAAAGAAAAGGTCGAACCTTCTCTTGCCGAGCATTTCGGGGGTGCTGAGGTCACTGAGATCACAGAGGACGGTATCGTTTATGTCAAGATGACTGGTGCCTGCGGAACGTGTCCGGCCGCCGAGGAAGAACTGTCCGGCACGATCAGAGAAATACTGATCTCTGAATGCCCGCAGATCACGGACGTTAAACTCGACCGCTGTGTCAGCGAGGAGCTGCTGGATTTCGCTCGGCAGATACTGAACAAATCGTCAACAATATAAAAAATAACGCTGAGATCCAAAAAGGAACTGCTCACGGCAGTTCCTTTTAACTATATTGGATTTATGCGTTTTTTATTTACATGCCTCGAGTATGCCGCAAACCAGCCTGAATGTTCTCTTTGCTGATTCTATCGACATTTTTTCGTCCGGAGTATGAACATCCACCAGATCAGGTCCGATGGATATAGCGTCAAATCCTTCGCCGATCTTTTCTGCGATAAGCCCGCACTCAAGACCTGCATGGATACCCAGGATCTCCGGTTCATGACCGTACTGCTCTGTAAATACTTTGACTGCTGTTTCCCGGAGAGCTGAATCTTTAAGATACTCCCAGCCCGGATAATCTCCGTCAAAGCTGACTGAACCAGACAGTATTCCTGACAGATACCAGAGTTTATCCATGAGCATTTCCTTACGGCTGGCAGATGAGCTTCTGACTGCATATGTGAATTTTACTTCACTTTCCTCTGTGCTGACCGCACCGAGATTAAGACTGGTCTCAACCTCACCTGCAGCTACAGCACTCATATTCTGGATCCCATTGGGAGCTATCATCAGCCATGTAACGATACGGTCAAAACTCTCTTCAGTCATGACACTGATTTTGTTTCCCATCCCGGCAGCTTCGGCTGCAGTGATTTTCAATTCAGGATCAGTTGCAGTAAATTCATGCTTGAGTACTTCTTCAAAAGCGGCGATCTCCTCTTTGATCTGCGCTGCTTCATCAGAGCTTACAAATACTTTTGCTTCTGTTTTCTTGCAGATAACATTGCCGACCTTCCCTCCATTGATGCTGACAAGGCTGATCTCATGCTCTTTTGATATCTCGGACAGAAGACGACCCATTAATTCATTTGAGTTCGCTCTTTCTTTGACGATCATGATGCCGGAATGACCACCCGTAAGACCGTCCACTGTAATGTCGAGAACTGTTCCCAAGCTCTCGCAATATTCTATCGGGAGATTTACAACTGCATTGGTTCCGCCGGCACAGCTTACTGTAAAGATCCCTTCTTCTTCGGAGTCAATATTGATCATCTTTCTTGCAGTGACGTCTGAAAGATCCAGCTGTCTTGCGCCGACCATTCCGATTTCTTCATCTGATGTAAAGATGCATTCCAATGCCGGATGTCCGAGTTCTTCAGAATCGAGGACAGCAAGTGCCATTGCAACTGCAATCCCATCATCTGCACCCAGTGTCGTACCCTCAGCATACATCCAGTCACCGTCTGTCTTAATATCAAGACCTTCTTTTGCCATGTCTTTATCTGAAGCTGCTGTCTTTTCACAAACCATGTCAATATGACCCTGCAATATCACTGGCTCAGCGTCTTCATAGCCACGAGCTGCCGGTTTTTTTATTATAATGTTGTTTGCCTGATCTGTACGATACCAAAGTCCGTGGTCTTCGGCAAATTTTACAATATAATTTCTTATCTCATCGGTGTTTCCTGAACCATGCGGGATCTGTGACATTTCCTGAAAATAGTCAAACACCTTTTTCTCAATATTTTCCATCGTCTTTCACCCCTTCAAAATTACAGGCAGACCGTTCGACGGTCCGCCCTTACTCTTTATTATTTGTTTTTTTCCGGCAGAACATACACTCTCCTGCCTTTTATTTTTGCTTCGCAAATGTAGCCTTTTTCCAGCATGAAACCAGCCAGTTCATCCTGAAATATCCTGCCGTCACTGATAACAGCTGTTTTCTTTGAGTGGAACTCACTGGCCTTTACATCATTTATTATGTAACCGATCTCATCCTTTGTGACATAGTCGTGATTCTTCAGGTATTTAAGGACCCGGCGAGCACTGTTGTTGAGCAGCATATCGTTCAGACGCTTTTCCTCGGTCGCCTTACGTTTCAGCCCGATTCCATACAGCAGCATCGTTGCCAGAGCAAACAATATAATACCGATCACTATGGTCATTGTGTGGCTCATTTGTTTTTCTCCATAATTATAATGTAAATGAATTCGCTTATGCGTCTTTTTCGGCCGTAACGAACTCAATATAATGCACACGGCTCAGAGTCTCCATGAACTGGCTCAGCCTTTCGTAGAGCGGTTCGGCTTTCTTGCCGAATTCTTTTTCAACTTTCTTGCCGATCTCATGGACATTGCTCTTTCCGTCAATGCACTGCCAGACATACGTGCCGAATTCATCCAGTCTGATATGGCTCGTCTCAGGCGTTTTAAAAAATTTCTGAGCTATCTTTGCATAAAAGCCTTTATTCTGCTGGTGAATGACAACGACACCGTCTGTAATGTCCCAGTCAAGGTCCCGCACTATGGCGGGAACCTTGTCCAGGTAATTTTCAGCTGATTTTTTATTTATCTTCTTCATTGTAATCTGTGTAGACCTTCTTGTTCCAGAGAGAGAACTTCAGTATTGACAGCAGCAGCAGAGCAAAGAATACAAGAGCTCCAATCTGTCCAAGGCTGATTTTTCCTGAAATATCAATGATCTGACCCAATGTGGAGTTTCCAGCCGGAATAACAGCGAGTCCTGCCAGAAGGATACCAACAAGACCTTCGCCTGCGATCATACCAGATGAATAAATAATTCCGCTGTTGATGACCTTATCACGATCTTCTTCATTTTTAAACTTCTTCTTGTCAAGAAGCAGTCTTACAAGACCGCCAACCATCAGAGCTGACGTCAGATGTATCGGCAAATACAGACCGATCGCTACCGGCATTGCCGGGAGTCTCAGGATCTCAATCACCAGAGCGAAGAACGCACCTGCAAATACCAGTCCCCAGGGGAGATTTGCATCCATTACTCCTTCGATTACCATCTTCATCAGAGTAGCCTGTGGTGCCGGCAATTCCTGTCCTCCGAATCCCCATGCAGAATTCAGCAGATACAGTACTCCTGCGATGGAAAGACCTGCCGCAATAGAACCGATAACTTCACCGATCTGCTGTTTGTACGGTGTGGCACCTACGATATATCCTGTCTTCAGGTCCTGTGACATATCTCCTGCCATGGCGGCAACGATACAGATAACTGTACCGATCATGATAGCCGTCAGCATTCCTGCACTGCCTGTATCACCTACGGCTTTAAGTATGATAGTAGAGAACAGCAGCGTCGCGATGCACATACCTGACACCGGGTTGTTGGAGCTTCCTACAATACCGACCATTCTCGATGAAACTGTTGCAAAGAAAAAGCCGAATATGATTATCAGCAGTGCAGCTCCGAATCCAATCGGAATAGTAGGCCAGAAGATCAGGACAGCCATTACTATGATCAGCATGGCAACGATCCATTTGAAGTCGAGATCTTTGCCTGTTCTGTTAAGCGTTTCGTCAGAGCCGTCTCTGTTTTTGAGACTCTTGATGTTTTCCGCAAATGTTTTGATGATCAGCGGCAGTGTTTTGATCAGCGATACTATACCTGCCGTAGCAACTGCACCTGCACCTATATATTTGATGTAACTTCCCCAAAGTCCCCAGGTATCAAGACTTTTGATAGGATCGGTCGCCGGAAACATTACTGTATCTCCGCCGAACGCTTTGATAAGCGGCATCATGACAAACCATGCAACCACGCCGCCCGAGAACATGAATGATGTGATCCTCGGTCCGACGATGAATCCTACACCGCCAAGAGCCGGCAGAACATCCATGCCTATTCCGGCGCCATCATACTTTTTAAATGCCCAGTCTACTTCGCTCGGGAAGAGCTTGAGACCGTCAGCGATGAATTTGTACAGAGCAGCGATACCCAATCCTGCAAATACAGTGCCTGCAGCTGAACCTCCCTTCTCGCCGGCGATCAGGACCTCAGCACATGCAGTGCCTTCCGGATACGGCAGAACTCCATGCTCCTTGACGATAACTGCGCTGCGCAGCGGGATCATAAAGCAAACGCCCAGAAGACCGCCGCTGATGCAGACAAGTGCGATGGTCAGATAGCTTGGAACTGCTCCGACGCCTTCTTCTGCCCACATAAATACTGCCGGCAGTGTGAAGATTGCACCTGCCGCCAGTGATTCACCGGCAGAACCTATTGTCTGTACCATGTTGTTTTCCAGAATCGATTCCTTTTTCATGATCATGCGAATGATACCCATGGATATAACCGCAGCAGGAATCGATGCCGACACTGTGAGTCCAACCCTCAGCCCCAGATAAGCATTCGCACCGCCGAATACGATGGCCAGAATGATACCGAGGATGATCGAAGTTCCCGTAAATTCCGGCATGACCTTGTCAGCCGGAACATACGGCTTGAACTCTGAATCTTTGTTGTTCATTTTAACAAATCCTCCTTTTACCGTCTGATTTTGACAGACGCAATACAATAATGAATATGATTTATTTGCTCGGATTTTCCGGCGCAAATAAAATGCGCTCAACATATCTTTTGGATAGATACTCGTTAAGCGCACATAGTATAACACCATTCTAACCATTTGTGTACCTGTCTACGAACTTTTTTATATGATTATTTCTTTTTTGATTTTTCATACCATTAAAAACAAATGTCAGCTGCACACGCTGACATCCGTCTTAAGTAATCAGTATATTTTACTAAGAGCCGGCTTGCCTGATATGGCGCATTTTCGCGTGGTGTTTGCAGCCAACACTCCCGGCAAACTTGGTCTCTATGCACATATTTACTTAAAATAGTGCTGTTAGTTTATTATAAGTCTCTGAAAGATAGAATACAATAAAAATATGCTTACAGTTTAAGTTTGTATGAAATGTGAACGGAGGTCTCCGTATGGCAGTTGATTACAAAGCATTGGGGCTCAGGATCAAAAATGCCAGAGAGATAAATGACCTGACCCAGGAACAGCTATCCGAAATAGTTGATTTATCGGTCTCTCATATCAGCCACATGGAAACAGGACGAACAAAAGCCAGCCTCGAAGCAATCGTTGCAGTTGCAAACGCACTGAATACTACTGTTGACTCCCTGCTGCATGACAGTGTGAAGGTATCATACTCCACATTCGATAAAGACTTTAAGGATCTTCTTGATGGTCATACTGTCAGGGAAAAACAGATCGTCTATGATATGTCGCGGCAGTTGCTGAAAAACATGAAATGATTTTATTTTGAAAGACCTCGTTCAGAAAGTCCCATTGGCTCATCTGTAAATATCCGCGGATCCATCTCTTTGAGGTCAGCGGCTATTTTCACATCGAAGTCGATCTGGCTCAGGATCTGGGTCTCAAGGTCGATGCCCGGAGCAATTTCAGTCAGTACTAACCCTTCATCCGTTAGTTCAAAAACTGCGCGCTCAGTAATATAAATGACGCTGTGTCCGGCTTGTTTTGCCAGGAGCGCATTGAATGATATCTGTTCGACCTTATTAACGAATTTTTTCTTTTTCCCTTCCTGAACTATCTCCAGCCTCCCGTCAGATGCTGCAACCTTCAGCCCGCCGGCCGTCATGGTGCCGCAGAAAACATTTGTTTCAGCACTGTTTGTTATATTTATGAATCCTCCCGGACCTGTCCAGGAGCCAAACTTCGTAACATTTACATTACCGGTGCTGTCAACTTCGGCCATTCCCAGAACACAGCTGTCAAGTCCGCCTCCATCGTACCAGTCCATGATGCCCACAATATCAGTCACATAGTCAGCGTTTCTTGCTGCGCCGAAATCCCATCCTGAACCGGGCACTCCGCCTATCAGCCCGCATTCAACCGTCAGAGTAAAAGCATCCTCCATTCCCTCTTCAGCAGCAACGTCTCCGCACAATTCCGGTATTCCGTATCCAAGGTTTACACGGTCGCCTTCATTGAGTTCCATGGTGGCACGGCGCGCAATGATCTTTCTGATATTCAGCGGTTTTGGCGTAAGCTCTGAAAGATCGGCTCTCTCTTTCTGACACAGAGCCGGTTCATAGACGGTTCCCGCCGTCTGCCTTCGCAGTTCCACAGGCTCTATCACAACATAATCAACCAGAAAATCCGGGATCTCAACTTCTCTGGCGGGTATTTGCGGATAATCAACGATTTCCTCAACCTGAACTATAACAGTTCCGCCGTTTTGTTTGACTGCCTGAGCCGCAATAAAAGCATCAGACTTGCAGGGTTCTTTATCCAGCGAGATATTTCCTTTGGTGTCAGCATATGTTGCTTTTATAAGCGCCACGTCCAGTCCGAATTTCGGATAAAACAGCCACTCTTCACCATCGATCTTTATCAGTTTTGCAACATCGCCCACTGAAATTGAATTCATGCGTCCGCCTTCCTGCCTCGGGTCGACATAAGTTCCCAGACCAACTTTGCTGATGACTCCCGGCTTTCCCGCGCCCATGTCGCGATACAGCTGTGCCAAAACTCCCAGCGGATACATATAGCCCGGGATAATATTATTATCTATCTGTTCGTTTATGCCAGGTGCCAGTGCAATATGCGATACCCTGATTTTTGACAACAGACCGCGGTGTCCGAAATGATCATGATAAGTTCCCGGTATATTCACGCCTCCCATCGCAACGCAGTTGAATTCCAGATCACACGGATGTCCGCATTCAAGAAAACTGTCTTCGATTCCCTTAAACAGATAAAACGGCATCCCTGATTTTGAAAATCCCGTAGCGGCAATGCTGTCACCATCTTTTATTACATCTCTCAACTGTCTGACATCGATTACTTCCATTTTTGTTTACAGCCTTTCTCAAAAATATTCCATACAACTCCAGTTTATCATTACTGCCTTTTAATAGCATCACATTTTTGTATTTCCTGTTCCATGCATTGGTATTGACGATCCGCGAAAACCCTCGGACGCCGAAATTTTACTGATATCTTTATATCCGATGAGTTTATCAGTAACAAGTCCCAAATGCAAAGTGCTGTAAGCGTTGAAATTTTACTGATAATTGGTTCTATGAGTTGCTTATCAGTAACATTTCAATGAGTTCAGTGATTTGCTCATAAGCTCCGGGATTTTTTTTGCACAAAAAACATCTTTAGCTGTATAATTATAAAAACTGTTAACGCCAGATGCTCCCGGCTGCGGGAAGTAGCCTGGCCGGATCAGATTTGACAAAGCATAATATTAAATGCAGATAGAATATAAGAAAGGAATCTTTATAATGGTTATTATATTAAAGGAAAACCCCGAAAAAAAACAATTTGATAATCTTGTAGCGTGGCTGAAGAGTATGGATCTGACGATCCACATGTCTCAGGGCATTGACACCACAATACTGGGACTGGTCGGCGATACCAGCGAAGTCGATGCTGATCTCATCAACGCTCTGGACATCGTCAAAACGGTAAAGAGGATCTCTGATCCGTTCAAAAATGCGAACAGAAAATTTCACCCGCTCGATACTGTGATATCCTGTCCGATCTTAAGAGGTGAAGATAACTCAGAAACAGCCGACGATAAAGGCAACCATCTCAGCAGCCGCCAGCCCTCGGGCATTGAAGCTAAAATCGGCGGAGGTTATTTCTCAATAATCGCCGGACCCTGCTCCGTTGAAAGTGAAGAGCAGGTGATCTCGATCGCCAGATCGGTCAAGGCATCTGGCGCAGGTTTTTTAAGAGGAGGCGCCTTTAAACCGCGTACGAGTCCATACTCATTCCAGGGCATGCGTGCCACCGGCATCAAATACCTGCTTGAAGCAAAACAAAAAACAGGACTGCCGATCGTTTCTGAGATCATGGATATTTCCCAGATAGAGTTGTTCGAAGATGTCGATGTCATACAGGTAGGTGCCAGAAATATGCAGAATTTTGAACTTCTCAAAGAGCTCGGTCATACCAACAAACCGATACTGCTGAAAAGGGGGCTTTCCAGCACGCTTGAAGAATTGCTCATGAGCGCCGAATATATCATGGCCGGCGGCAATGAAAGAATCATACTATGTGAAAGGGGTATCCGAACATTTGAGACCGCTACGAGAAACACGCTCGATCTTTCAGCCATTCCATGGCTCAAAGAAAAGTCTCATCTGCCGATAATCGTTGATCCTTCACATGCAACGGGCATCCGCGAGCTGGTACTGCCGATGTCGATGGCAGCAACCGCAGCCGGAGCAGACGGGCTCATGGTCGAAGTACATAATGATCCGGAGCATGCGCTCTGTGACGGGCCGCAATCGCTGACACCCGAACAGTTTGATACTCTCGCAAAGGCGATAGCTCATGTGAGACCGGTGTCATTCAGACCGGAAAGCCCGGTAAGTTAATACTTGATTATACAATTACGAAAGGATCCGGCAAATGCTCATAGGTGTTGTAGGACTGGGCCTCATCGGAGGCTCCATGGCAAAAGCCATCAATCAGAACACTGACTACAGTGTATACGGATATGATATCGAAGACAAGATCACTAAAAAAGCGATCCTCGTCGGTGCCATTGAAGGCGAACTAACTGACGAAATGATCCCTGAATGCGATTTACTGTTTCTTGGACTTTATCCGCAGGACACTATCGAATTTCTTCGAACACATGCTTCGCGCATCAAGAAAGACTGCATCGTCATGGATACCGGCGGCGTCAAACAAATCGTCTGTGATGCTGCTGCACCGCTGGCTGCTGAGTACGGTTTCACTTTCATAGGTGCACATCCCATGGCAGGGGTAGAGCATAAGGGTTTTGAATACTCTAAGAAAGCTTTATTCAACGGCGCTTCTCTGATACTGGTGCCTCTGACCGGCACGAAGATCGAAAAGGTCGATCAGGTCATTCATCTGGCAAAGCAGATCGGGTTCGTGCAGACACCAATTGTTGAGCCTGATGAACATGACCGTATCATCGCCTATACATCACAGCTGGCACACGTTGTCTCAAGTGCTTATGTCATGAGCCCGACCGCGCGTGACCATAATGGTTTTTCGGCTGGAAGCTATCGCGATATGACTCGCGTAGCCAAGCTCAATGAAATCATGTGGACTGAGCTCTTTCTGGAAAATCCGGACTTTCTCGCTGATGAGATCGACGGCCTCGTTCACAGACTGAAGGAATTCAGCAGGGTTATCAGAGGCAGGGATGAAAAGAATCTCTGTGAACTGCTGAGAGCGGGTCATTTACGCAAACTGGAAATTGACCAGGAAGTCTTTTAGCATAAGCTTGCAGGGAAGCCTCTTCCGTCCATACCCTCAGGCGTTACGGGGCACAAATATTTATCACATATGACCAGGAGATACTAATGCCAAAACTTACGATCGAAGCATCAAAAAAATACGATATGATCATCGAATCAGGCGCACTGGAAAAGCTGGGCGAACTGATTCTCAGTGTGGAAAAACCTAAGAAAGTCTGTCTCGTTTCCGATACGACCGTCTATAGTCTGTTTGGAGACATTGCTCTGGATTCGCTGGAGGATGCCGGCTTTGATGTTAATGTCATCAAGATGGCTCCCGGAGAGCAGACAAAATCAATGAGTTCTCTTAACAGGATCCTTGAATATCTGGCAGAACACGAATATACACGCAGCGACTGTCTTGTTGCTCTTGGCGGAGGTGTCATCGGCGATCTCACCGGTTTTGCCGCAGCGACCTATCTTCGCGGCATCCCGTTCATCCAAAGCCCAACGACACTGCTGGCCGCAGTCGATTCCAGCGTTGGCGGAAAGACGGCGGTCAATCTGAAGGCAGGGAAGAATCTGGCAGGAGCTTTCTGGCAGCCATCGCTGGTCGTCTTTGATATGGATACCATTCTGGAGCTTCCTGAAAACCGTTTTAAAGAAGGCATCGCCGAAATAGTCAAGAGTGCTGTCATAGGTGACGCCGGGTTGTTCGATTATCTGATGACTGTTGATAATCCCAGGATCCTCGATTTTGTTGAGACATGTGTGATCGCTTCGGTTAAGGTCAAAAGCAGGTTCGTGCACGCAGATGAACGTGACCTGGGGCCCCGCAAGCTGCTGAATTTCGGACATACGATGGCTCATGGGATCGAAAAGATATCTGATTACCGGATATCCCACGGACAGGCAGTTGCAATGGGAATGCTGGCTATGGCCAGAGCTGCGGCAAAGAAAGGCTGGTCAAACAAGGACTGTACCCTGCCGATCGGACAGGTGCTGCGCAAATACGGTATCGATCCTGCATGTGATCATGATGCTGCACAGCTTGCCCGGGCTGCTTTGAATGATAAAAAGAGAAGAGGTGACACCGTAACTATCGTCATCCCTCTGGAAATAGGGGACGCAGCCCTGATGGATATCCCGGTGGCATCGCTGGAAGAAATCTTCCGGCTGGGACTTGAAGAATAAGCGATTTCTCATTAAGGATCATTATTTATGGACGTTACGATTTTTCCGCAAAAACTGTCCGGCAGCATCGCCGCTATAGACTCAAAATCTCATGCCCACCGCCTGCTGACAGCACTGGCAATGGCGCTGTTTTCTGATACAGACTCAAAAGTTCACACTCTGGATACAGGCAATATATTTTCGGGCATCGCCCGTGAAATTATAACTGATATGTCAGAAGATCTTTCTGCGACTATAGCTTGCCTTACGGCACTGCTCACGCAAAAATCGCCTGAACTTTACTGCGGTGAGAGCGGCTCAACGCTGCGTTTTTTGCTTCCCCTTGCACTGGCTGTACAGAGTTGCTCCCGACATACTTCTGTTCATTTTGCAACGTTTTATGGAAAGGGCAAACTTCCCGAACGGCCGCTGGAACCTCTGGACAGCGAGCTCATTTCCCATGGTGCGGCTATTGAAAGACCTGTTTTTAAAGGCCAAAGAGATAAGTGTACAGATCAGCAGCTGATCCTGAGAGCTTTTCTGCCTGAAGGACATGAGTTGTCCGGCGGTGACTACAAAATGCCCGGTCACATCAGTTCACAGTACATAACCGGACTCATGATGGCACTGCCTCTGATCAGAGAGGACAGCCGGATCATAGTTACATCTGAATTACAGTCAAGAGCATATATAGACATCACACTTGCGGTCCTGCGGGATTTTGGAATAAAAATCGATGAAAAAGAGAAAACCGCCGGCAGACCGGTTTACTATATTAAGTGCGGTCAAAAATATGTATTTCCGCAAAAAGAACTGCAAACAGGCCTATCTCAAAATACCAGGTCATCCATCGTGATCAAACCGGAAGGAGATTGGTCAAACGCCGCTTTCTGGCTTTCGGCCAATGCACTCGGGTCTGATATCCGTATATCGGGATTAAACGATGCATCACCACAGGGAGACAAAGCGATCTCAGATATACTTGAAAATTTCAGTCATCGCCGGAATTCGAACACAATACATCCGCTGATCATCGATGCCGGAAATATTCCCGATCTCGTTCCGATCATCAGCGTTGTAGCAGCTTTGATGCCCGGGCAAACACAAATCACAAATGCCGGCAGACTGCGCATCAAAGAAAGTGACCGGCTGAAGACCACATGCGCTATGCTCAGCTCACTGGGCGCAGACATATCGGAAACCGTGGATGGATTGATCATAAACGGAAAGAAGCAGCTTGCCGGAGGCGCAGTTGACGGCGCAGGAGATCACCGCATCGTTATGGCTGCTGCCATAGCTGCAACACGCTGCAGCGGGCCTGTAACTATCTGCGGAGCTCAGGCAGCCGCAAAATCATATCCCGCTTTCTTTAAACACTATGAAAAGCTGGGTGGGAAATTAAGGCGGTAATATACATGGAATCTACACTTGGGAAAAACATAAAAGTCACAATATTCGGCGGTTCACATGAAAAAGTGATAGGATGCACCATCAATGGCTTCCCCGAAAAGACGCTGGATTTTGATCATGAAAAACTGCAGCATTTCCTCGATCTGAGAGCTCCGGGAGGCAGCCCGTTTGCTACAAAACGCAAAGAGCCTGATCGTTTCGAGATCGCAGCCGATGATTCTTTTGATGACATTTGCAACGACCGGCAAATGACCTTCATCATAAGAAACACGGATCAGCGTTCAGGCGATTACAAAACTCTGCGGAATGTTCCCAGACCCGGACACGCTGACTACACTGCGCGCATCAGATATGGCGATGAGCTCAATATGGCCGGAGGAGGTCCTTTCTCCGCAAGAATGACGGCTCCGCTGTGCATTGCGGGCGGTATCGCCCTGCAGTATCTCGAAAAGAAAGGAATACGCATTGCTGCACATCTTCTTTCTGTCGGAGACGTTCAGGATCAGCCTTTTGATCCTATGGATCCCGATATAAGCACAGCGTCTGAGTCTTTGAACAGAACTTTTCTGCCTGTTCTTGACACTGCTTCGGGGAAGGAAATGGCTGACACTATACTCTCAGCTGCTGCTCAAAAGGATTCGATCGGCGGTGTGATCGAAGTGGCAGCAACAGGCATCCCGGCAGGTATTGGCGGCGCGATGTATGACGGACTGGAGAGCTTTCTTGCTCCGATATATTTTGGTATTCCTGCAGTTAAAGGGCTGGAATTCGGTGCAGGTTTTGCTGCCTCGCGCATGAAAGGCTCGGAGAACAATGACGCTTATACTGTAACTGACGGCCACATCACGACTAAAACCAACAATGCAGGCGGCATCCTCGGAGGCATCACAAACGGTATGCCCTTGATCGCAAGAATCGCATTCAAACCGACCCCTTCCATTGCGCGCATGCAGGATTCTGTTGATCTTCAGACGATGCAGCCCGAAAAACTCGAGATCAGAGGCAGACACGATCCATGTGTCGCAGTCCGCGCTGTTCCTATCGTTATTGCAGCTACCGCACTGGGAATACTGGATGCGATGCTCGACCTGTAGTATCACTATCAGCGAAATCTTGAAAAATCTATCTCACATTTGCCTCTGGAGATATAGACCGGGATCTTGTCCCCGAACGAATAATGTTTCGGATAACCTTCTTTTGCAAACACATAAACAAGAACTACACTATTTTCCGGATCGATTATCCAATATTCCTTTACGCCGGCGCTCATATATTTATTCAATTTGATAACGCAGTCTTTTGAACGATTTGACTGAGAAAGGATCTCAATGGCTAATTCCGGTGCGCCCTCTATTCTTTTTTCATTATCGTTGTCATGACATATCACCAGAACATCAGGCTGGACCATTGTCTTATTGTCCATATCTAACCTGACATCGAGCGGCGCTGCATACACTTTACATTGCGCACCATTTTGTTCATTACATGTGTAAAGCTGCACTAAAACACCTGTTAATATCTCCTGATGTTTCACTGAAGGGGATGCCATGTTGTATAAAAATCCATCGATCAATTCAGCTCTGACTGTTTCAGGAAGATCATAGTAATCCTCTATTGTATAGCTGCCCTGATCAGGCAGATCCATTACATCGGTAAAATACAGATGCTTTCGATTTATCCATTTGTTATTGATCCCATCCGTTTCCGGTTCCAGTTCACTTCCAGCAGTATCGTAATCAACCGCAATTTCCTGCACCTGCGTAACTGCCTTCCAGTCAATGCCTTCAAATTTGTTTTTAGCCGCAGCCGGGACTTCCTCATTCGCTTTATCAGGGGCTGTCTCTCCCGCTCGCAGTGCATGTTCACCGGACTGAAGTGCTCTTTCGATAGCCATCAAAGTATCATATCTGGGATGCTCCGTCGCTCCGCTGAATACCTTTTGTACAGTTCCCAGCGGCACGCCTGAACTCTCCGCGATCTGAGCATTTGTCATCCCGAGTGATTTTTTCCTTTCTTTCATTTCCTTAATATCCATATTTTATCTTCCTCTGTCAAATTTCACTATCATAGTTTCCGTTTCTTGTCCTTATTGTATCGCATATCGGATATTTTACAAAACCTAAATGACCAAATAATATCTTTTTTTACCACTAAAAGTCCAAAGTATATTGCTATGTTTTCTCCTGTTTTTCAAGAACCCCGATACTATTCCCCTCTCAAAAAATGCACTAATGCATTAAACCCCGGTTTGTCTGTTTATTTTTCTCTATTAGTTGTATAATGTTTTCATTAATCGGCAAATGACTTAAGCAGCTAACGCTATGAGATGAAAAAACCGGGGGGAAACCGTATGGATATCAAAGATGCGAGAAAGCGCATAGATGAAATAGACCGTGAGATAGCGGAGCTTCTCACAGAAAGATTTAAAATGGCAGAGGAAATCGGTAAATATAAAGGTGATGCAGGCATGAGCATTCGCGATCGTGATCGAGAAGCCTCAGTCATCGCAAATGCGCTGAACTTTTCCGAGCCGCCGTATGACAAATATGTCGGATCAGTATTTGAATCGATAATCAATTCTGCTGTTGACCTGCAGAATGACGGGAGAAAGTAAATGTACGGATTACTGGGTGAAAAACTGGGTCACAGCTATTCAAAGATAATCCACGAAAAGCTGGGATATGAATACGAACTGATCGAAAAGAGGGCAGATGAATTATCCTCCTTTATTTTGGATGGTAATTTTGATGGTCTCAATGTTACGATCCCTTACAAAAAAACGGTAATGCAGTACTGTGAGCATCTGACCCCTCTGGCGCAGCGCATCGGCGCAGTGAATACGCTGTATTTTGATACAAGCGGTCTCATCGGCACTAATACAGATTACGAAGGACTGCGCTTCAATCTTGAGCGGGCAGGCATCGATCTTTCCGGACGAAAAGTCCTGATCCTGGGCGGCACAGGCGGAGCCGGATCAATGGCCCGGATCCTGTCCGAAGATCTCGGAGCAAGAGAAATCGTTATTGCTTCGCGGGGCACTTATTCACAGAATAAGCTTCCTGATACACCTACTGAGGATCGTATATCTTCTAATATATCATTCGTGGCATATGATGATCTGCCGCAGGATGCCGAGATCATAATCAATGCGACACCGGTGGGAACATATCCGAACATCACTGACAGCCCTGCTGATCTTTCGGATTTTGACAATTGCGTCGGTGTCTGCGATCTGATTTATAATCCGCTGCGCACTGAGCTGTTGATACAGGCAAAGGAGCTGGGGATCAGATACACTAACGGACTGCCCATGCTGGTCAGACAGGCAGCAGCTGCAGCTGAATATTTTCACAAAGCAACATCAGCGAAGGCCGGCATATTTCTTGACAGAACCGAAGCTGTCCTTTCAGAACTCCTCAATGAGACTGAAAACATCGTTCTCATCGGCATGCCCGGCTGCGGCAAATCAACAATCGGCAAAATTCTTGCAAAGAAGACAGGCCGCAACCTGAAAGATACAGACAAAACGATCCGTGAAATGACAGGCAGAACTCCTGCTGAGATCATCACATCATACGGCGAAGAAGAGTTCCGCCGCATAGAGTCAGAGGCCGTGCTGTCACTCTCACGCGAGCATTCTCTGATCATTGCCACCGGTGGCGGAGTTATAATGCGCGAACAAAACGTCCGCCTGCTGAAACAGAACGGACGTATATTCTTTATTGACCGTGACCCTGATAAACTGTCCACATACAACCGACCACTCTCGCAGAACGGCGGCGTCTTCAGGATCTACAGAGAAAGATTCCCTGTATATTCTGCGGTCTCGGATGAACGCGTCGAAAATAACGGCAGATCATTCGCTCCCTGCGCCGATAAAATCCTGCGTATTATCGGAACTTAGATTTTTTAATTATTACTTTAAGGGCATTAATGCCATTCATTTGTTCATCAAGTGTTTATATAATTTCCATAATTCGCAAAAAATCCTTCTAAGGTGAGATCAAAACAACCATAGAAGGATTATTTAAAAGAAATTCAATCTTTGTCAACGCATATATCTGCTGTCTGTGCGCCGACGATCCTCAGCAGATCGGCGGTCTTCAGTCTGATCTGCAGGCCAACTTTGCCGCCGCTGACAACAATTTCATCCAGATCTTCAGCTGATGCATCAAAGACAGTCGGAAACGGCTTTTTCATTCCGATGGGTGAGCAGCCGCCCTTGATGTAACCGGTCACTGATGTGATGTCGCGAGCATGTATCATTTCCATCTTCTTTTCACCGAAGTGTTTAGCAGCCTTTTTCATATCCAGCTCGCGGGCGACCGGTATGTCACACACATAGTGCTGTCCGCTGTGGCCTACAGTGACCAGTGTCTTGAATACCATCTCTACCGGCATGCCGGTTGCGTTAGCTACAGACACTCCATCCAGAAAACCCTCAGGTGCATCATACTCCATCAGCTCATATTCTATCTTTTCACGGTCCAGCATCCTGGCTGCATTCGTTTTATTTCCCTTATCTTTTTTATCTTTTTTCCCCATTTGATCACATCCTTATT
>CADCRD010000154.1 GCA_902803725.1 uncultured Eubacteriales bacterium | reverse complement strand
GAGAGTCATCGTTGTTGCCAACCTGGCAACGATGAAGATGGGCGGCTATGATTCGGAAGGAATGATCCTCTTTGCTGAGGAAAAAGACGCTGAAGGAAAAACGATCACAGCACATCTGGCAGGCGGTGAAGGCAAAGACGGTACGGACGTCGACTAAAATGCTGAGGCTATTGACAGGCAAAGTCAGGATATAAATAAAGAGAATACAGTAAGATCATATTTGAATGATTTTTAAAAATGATCGACAAACACCTTTCTGCGGGGCGAACTGCAGAGAGGTGTTTTTGCATGAAAAATCAGCCTTCGATCAAGGATTGTTCTGGTTATTGCCTCGGCAAAGATGTGTTTATGAAGTTTGTTAACAGTTGTATTAGAAGGTGGAATCGATGTTGTGACTCTGGGCACAGCGAATCGGCGAATTGGGCACAACATTGTGTGAAAACAGGATAGGGTATACAGGATGTAAGCATCAGTAACAATGACAAATATATTTAACAATTAATTTTACGCGTGTTGTATAATAGGTAATATGATACAGATCGAAATAGGAAAAAATGATAAAGGACAAAGGCTGGACCGCTTTTTGAAAAAATACTTCGACAGAGCGCCGTTGTCGCTTATATACAAAATGATACGAAAGGATGTCAAGGTCAACGGGCGGCGTGCAAAGCAGCAAACAATGCTTGATGAAGGAGATGTTCTGGCGGTATACATATCGGAAGAGCAGGCATGTAAACTTCACAGTGACCGCAGTGTACGTGAAAAAAAGAGGATCAGTACAGGGCGGCAGTTTACGGTGATTTTTGAAAACAAGGAGATGCTGGTGGTATCAAAGCCGTTCGGACTGCTGACACATGGTGATAAGAAAGAGAAAAAAAACACCCTGGCGAATCAGGTGGCGGGTTATCTTCAGGACAAAGGTGAGTATGATCCGGCAGCTGAGCAGACTTTCAGACCTTCCCCGGTGAACAGACTGGACCGGAACACGACCGGACTGGTGATTTTCGGAAAGACCGCGGCTGCGACCAGGCGTCTGGCTGAAGAAATACGCACGCGTGACGGGATAGGCAAGTATTATCTGACGATCGTGAAGGGCAGGGTCATCGGAGAAATGGTGCTGGATGATGCGCTGGTCAAGGATGAAGAAGCAAATAGAGTAAGCGCAGCTCAAATGTCAGGAGCCACTGATGAAAAGGAACAGGCGAAACGTTCAGTTACGATAATCCGGCCTCTGGCTGCTGCAAGGATCGGTCTTTCGGGCAGCGAAACTGTATTTACGCTCGTCGAGGCCGAACTGGTGACCGGCAGGACGCATCAGATCAGGGTGCATCTGGCCGGGGCAGGACATCCGATAGTCGGTGATTCAAAGTACGGAGACCGGAGAGTAAACAGATACTTCAAGGAAAAATTCGATCTCAGTACACAACTTTTGCATGCTGCAAGGCTTGAATTTGAGTGTGGAGACGATATAATGAAAGTCACGGCACCCTTGCCGAAAAAATTCGCAAAGATAAAAGAAGCGCTGTTTGGATGATAAATCAAGTGCTTTGAGATATTTGAGGGTTAAACAGGCCGATCTGAGGAGATTAATTGAAAAACATAGAAATATTAGGAAAAAAAGAACAAATTAAAAGAGAGTCCGTTTTCTGCTTTGGAACGGCAGTGGCGGTGGCTGTGATGCTGATGGTGCTTGTGCTGCCGACCACAGTAAAAGAAACTTCGATGCAGCCGGCGATCGATCCTGAGGATCATCTGATAGTCAGCAGACAGGCTTATACCATTGGACATGTACAGCGCGGGGACATCATAGTCTTTAAGTCAGACCTGAAAGATGAGAACACAGGTAAGAAAAAGTATCTGATCAAAAGGGTTATCGGTGTACCGGGCGACATCATCACGATAGCGAACGGCAACGTCTATATAAATGGCAGCAAGGTCAGGGAAAGCTATATTGGGGAAGAACGCACAGATGGTGATATCCACAATCTGAAAGTTGGTTCGGATGAGCTGTTTGTAATGGGCGATCACAGGAGTGTCAGCCGGGACTCCAGGCTCATGGGGTGCATAAAGCAGAGCCGGATCAAAGGCAAGGCAGTGTTCAGATATTCTCCGCTGAGTAAATTTGGCAGGATCTGATGTACGGATAAGAGCAATATGAGGTGTCTTTTGGGCATATATATTTACGGATAGAAAAAATGAAACGAGAAAAGAAACTTGTAGCGAACAACAAAAAAGCGAGGCATGATTACTTCATTGAGGATACTTATGAGGCTGGGATCGTGCTGACCGGCACGGAGATCAAATCCGTTCGCGCGGGCAAAGTTAATATAAAAGAAAGTTACGCCAAAGTACAGGATGATGGCGTTTATGTCTTCGGGATGCATATCAGTCCGTACGAACAGGGAAATATTTTCAATGTGGATCCGCTGAGACCGCGAAAACTGCTGCTGCATAAAAAAGAGATCAGAAAAATCGCAGACAAGCTGGCACAGCAGGGGCTGACTCTGGTGCCTCTGAAAATATACATCAACGAGGATGGCCGTGCAAAAATGGAGATCGCGACATGCCGCGGAAAGAAACTATATGATAAACGCGCGGACATTGCAAAACGTGATGCAGACCGCCGGATGCAGCGTGCGGTGCGCAGATAAGCAATACAGGATTATTTAAGCTATTTGTGGCAAGCTGTAAAAACAGAAAAACTAAAAAACGATCAGGAGGGTATGATGAGTGATTTTTTGAATATGGCAAAAGGATTTGCTGCTGATGCGCTGGACAAGGCCGGCGATGCAGCGGAAGTCGGAAAATACAAGGCAAAGATCGCGGCGAGAAAAGCGGAAATCGAAAAAATCGAAAGACAGATGGGTCTTTATATTTATCTGACTTATTCGGAGCACGAAGATGATGAAGAAGAGGGGATCACACCTGATCCAAAGCTTCGCGATATGTGCAAGCAGATAGATGCTGTTTACGATGAGATAGCACTGCTCGAAAACAAGATCGACAATGTCAAAGACCTTTGATTTGATGATATTTAGATTTGAAAAATGTTTTCGCTCAGTGGTTTCGTGGTATAATGACAGTGCAAATCATTTGAGAAAATATGGGGATGTCATGGTTTCGACAGGGATGTGGAAACAGGATAAGCGAGCCGCAGTTTGCCCGGTCTGCGTTAAAAAGGGCACGTTAAATACAAACGCTAAAAATAACAACAAACTCGCATTTGCCGCTTAATTAAGCAGGCCCGCGCGT
>CADCRD010000153.1 GCA_902803725.1 uncultured Eubacteriales bacterium | reverse complement strand
TTTTTCGGTTATTTTATGCCGGTGATATGGGGATGCGCGATCGCTTATCTTATAAATCCTCTGGCTAATTTCTACAATCGGACAATATTCAGGGGCATAGCCGGCGAACGTATCAGGAACATCATTTCAAATACTCTGGCATTCATTACAGTGTTAATGTTTCTGATCTTTGTTATGGTGCTGCTGATCCCACAGCTGATCAGCAGTATAATGATGTTTGTAAACAACATTGACAAATATATTGTTTCATTAGAACATTTTCTTGACTATATTGGTCTGTCATCTGAGTCTTTAGGGCTGCAGCACTGGATGGAATCGCCGGATGCTCTGCTTCACAAACTGTCAGCATACATCAGGACGAATATGGATGATATTCTGGCGACTTCGGCAGATGCAGGAATAAAGATTATCCAGTTACTGATATCAATTTTACTGTCGATTTACCTGCTGTTTAATAAAAACATGCTAAAATCCGGACTTCGAAGATTTCTTAAGGCCGCACTGGATGAGAGCAGGTACGAAACCACACGTACATTCCTGCTGCGTTGCAATTCAATCTTAAACCGTTATATCGTTTTCAATATTCTTGATGCACTGCTGGTCGGTGTCATTAATGCGACATTCATGTTTATTATGGGCTTTCCATACGCGGGACTTATTTCTGTTGTTGTCGGAGTGACGAATCTGGTGCCTACATTCGGTCCTTTTGTGGGAGGCGCGATCGGAGCATTCATTCTGCTGCTCATCAAACCATGGTATGCTGCGGCTTTCATGCTGTTCACTCTTGTTCTCCAACTGATCGACGGTTACATCATCAAGCCCAAACTCTTCGGGGAATCGCTTGGGGTACCGGCACTCTGGATCCTTGTCGGGATCGTTGTAGGCGGCAAGATGTTTGGGATCATTGGTATACTTCTGTCAATCCCTATCGTTGCGATACTCGATTTTTCATACAAAGATTACTTCCTGCCGTGGCTGGAAAGCAATCGCAAAAAATCAGCGTCTGAATGAGCATCTATTTTGCCAGCTTATTCAGGTATTTGACAACGTTGCTTACACGAATGTCTTCGTAATGGATCTTCGGTACGGCTCCATAATATCTGAACTGCTGTGCGGGTTTTACCGTGTCAGCCACAACGGCTTTGTATCTTATCTTTTTCTTCATATTATAAACCCTGACATTTGTGCTCTGGGTGAATCCTTCGGTACCTTTATCGTAATTGCCGTATTTTGTGAACCGCGGATATACATAAACGAATGTGTCGTAGTCACCGGCTCTTTTTGGTGTGCTGACTTTGGATTTTTTCAGTTCGCTCACAAGAACATTGGCTTTGCCGGAGTAAAAGGCTTCCTTGTTCCATTTGGTGCCTTTGGTGCCCGAAAGGTTGTTGGGATAAGCCAGATAGACCAGACAATTTCCACTCAGTTTCGGGGTCCCGCCTTTTTCCTTGAATTTTTTTCCGGTGTTATAGCAAGCGGATGCTTCTGGTTTGAGTACGTTTTCCAGGGTTGTGTAAACAGAATAGCCGACAGGATCTGCCGCTTTACTGTCATTCTTTTTGGCGATCTCTTCAGCTGTTGCAAAAACATCGATATCCTTGAGCGCGACAAGATCGTCGTCCGAACCATCATCAAGGTTCCATTTTGTTCCCGGGGCATTGGTCTTTACTTCGGGTATGCAGGCTTGCGCGACCAAATAGAGACTGTAGCAGTTATCGTTCGGAGTCCAGTCCTTTACCTCAGGCATAATGAGGAGCCGCTTGAGGTTTTTAAGGTCCTTGAGTTTGTTGACCGGTACGGCATCTGCAATGGTGCCGAAAGTTGAATATGTGAATGTGAGTCCCTTTTGCTTTGCTGCTTCTCTTGACTCCTTTGTAAGCCCCGCAGAGAAATTGATCTCCTCCAGGTTTGTGAACATAGTAAGGTTGCCAAACGATTCAGTCGTAGAAGCCGCCGGCAGCCACAGTTTTTTCACTTTTGAGAAACGCTTTTTTGCCTTGTCAGAATAATTGATCATAGTACTCGTGGCGGCGGGCTGTATGTAAAGCGCATTTACCTTCTTCAGAACTTTTGTCCATTTTTCAGAATTAAAAGTACTGAAGACTCCTGAGATATCCAGACAGCGCAGAGAACCGCATTTCAGCTGTCCCAGACGTTTACAGAATTTTTTCATGTATTCGCTGTCAGGGGCGGTTCTGGATGACAAGCTTTTATTTGGTAAAGTGATCGCCGGAGTCTGGTTTTGATTTGGAAGAACATTGTTATTCGAATTGTCAGGATATTTGTTTTGCTGACTTTGTGCATCAGGTGATTGTTTTATTTCAGTAAATGAAAGGTTACCGACATCAGCTTCCTCCAGATCATCATCAAGAATATCAAAGAGCTCATCCAGATTGATATCCTCACAGGCAGTGATCGAGATGCTCAGCGTATCGCTTTTCTTGCTGTATTTAAATTGTGCTTTGGATGTGTCGTCAAATTTGTTTTTTAGGTCTTCATAAGCGATATCGAGACCTTTTTCCCGACGTCCTGAGAGCAGCAGGACCGCCGAGAGCATGGTGACGGCGATTATTACAGTAAATAGTTTTCTTTTCATTGCCAGTCTCCTTTCCGATTTTTGCTGTGTCTCTAAACACATCTTTTCACTGCGACTATTTTTCGATTTTCCACTTGAATATCTGCCAAATAACTTTCACAACAATTTCGATCTAATATAATGATTATATCATAAACTTTACAATCGTACGATATGATAAAAATAAACTTGGCGATTGAAATACAATGTGGATAAATATAATATAGATATGCAGGTTAGAGAAAAGTGACTTTGGATGATTGGAGGAAATTTTTATGAATGCAGCAAAGTCAAAACAAATAATGGCAGTGCTATTATGCCTTGCCGTGGCTTTTTCAATGCTGATGATGACTTGTTCAAATGTCTGTGCGGACACGGATCCTACAGTAGCTGAACCAGCACAGAATCAGAATAATGAGCAAGATGCGACAGCTGAGTCACAGCCGTCAGATGAACAAGAGCAGGAACAAAAACCGGTTTTTAAAAACGGAAAAATTACAGTTAACACTTTTTCAGAACTGTGTGAAGCGGTTCAGGGCAATAAGAAGAAAACAGTTATTATCGGCAAGGATATGACTATTGGCAGTCACGGGATCCCGGTAGGAAATAACACGACTTTGATTGCAACAGGCAGAACGTTAAAATGTCCTGAAGGTGCTATCAGGATTCCAGGCACAAAATCAAACTATGGATCTTTTGATAATGTAAAGATAACCGGAGGAACATGGGTAAGCAAATATGATCGCAGCCTTTTCCAGTTTGTTCATGGCAGGAATCTTACAATGAATAAAATGAAAATCACCTGCGGTATAACAGGGCATGCAATTGAGCTGATCGCCTGCAAGAATGTTAAGATTCTTAATTGTAATGTCAAGGGGATCGGAAAGGCAAAAAAGGATTGTCTGGAAGAACAGATACAAATCGATATTGCCACTCCCAGAACAGCTCCTACTGTTGCAAATAAACTCAGAAAAGGGCAGACCTGCACTAATGTTACAATAGATCATTGCACAGTAACAGGTGCGCGGGCTGTCTGTGCGAATTATGCCAGCGCAGAAAAAAAGTACAAATCGAAATTTCACAGTAATATCAAAGTGACAAATTGTAAACTTACCGGCACTAAATCAGAAGCACTGGCATTGTTCAATGCTCTCAATGTCACAGTAAAAAAGAACACTATCAAGACAAAAGCACCTCTTTCCCGGGGACCTTACAGTGTAGGGTGTCATATCCACATGTTCGGAAAGGTAAAAGGTGTAAAAGTAAAAAACCGTAAAGTTACGATAGTCGGGAATAATGTTTACGGCGGTCGCGAAGCGATTTTGATATATTCACATTCTTCTTCAAAATATGGCAAAGCTATTGTAAGAAAGAACAAGGCTCATTGTAAAAATGGCGGCTCAAATGCTATTAAAGTAGATGGCGTCAGCAGTAAGTCTGTCAAATCAAATAAGCAGAGCAAATGGTAGAGTAAATGAAGATTTTGTGAAGTATGCAGTCTGTCAGGCGACAGGCTGCTTTTTTGTGTTACAGTGTGTCCGCATAATAAATGGAAAGAGAAGTGATAAGACTAAAATGACAAAAAATATTTTGGAAA
>CADCRD010000152.1 GCA_902803725.1 uncultured Eubacteriales bacterium | reverse complement strand
CTGCCGGGGCAGCAGCATTTGTGATAAGCAAACTATCAGAAAATCATTAAAATCATGAGTCAAAAATTCAGCAATAATAGCAGTGGAAGTGGTTTTTTTAAATATATTGTGATATTATACTCTGAGTGAATTACAGAAAGAGGTGCATAATTAATGAAAGCAGTATACTATATCGCATTCAATGAGGATTGGGGGCATGTTGCTGATAAGGTCTGGAAGATCCTTGAGGAAGAAGGCTATCTTTCAGAAAAAACGATAACTACACCAGACGGAAAAGACGCATACAGGTATGTGGACGAAGAAGGAAATGAATTTCACTTTGTGCCAACAGACAGAGCGCTTTGTCTGAATTATACTAAATATCTTCCTTTCATGAATGAACATTATGCTGATTTTGATGTTTCAGGCATGGTAACATGGCATGAAGGAGCTGCGGCAGAACCCAACGTTCTGACCTGTCATACTCTTGGAGATATGGATTCCGGATATTTTGCGCCTTCCAGGCCGAGATTAATGAGGAACATAATGCATGGAATGAAACGTCATATCGACGAACTGGGTCTTGAGGGATACAGAGCAGTTACCGAAGGAACTCACTGGTCTGGCGTTCATAATGGCGAAGGCGACCCTTCGCTGCTGTGCGAATATCCCGTTGCAATGATGGATCTTGAAGTAGGAAGTGACGAGAGCAGCTGGGATGATGAAAAGGCTTGCAAAGCCCTGGCACTTTCACTTATGGATATTTTTAAAGATGATGGCAAAACAGTGCACAATCTGCTGTGCGTAGGCGGTGTCCACTTTGATCCTAACTTTGCTGAAGCTGTGTTCACTGAGTGGGGGAATGAGGCCTTCGGAGTAACTCATATTCTTGCTAATCAGTGGCTTGTAACGGGCGAATACGAAAGTGAAGAAGGATTTGAAAAGGCTGTAGCGTGTGTTGAAAAGATAGACGGCGGAATAGATGCAGTTGTTATGCATGATAAAGCCAAGGCCTGCTACAAGGACCTTGCGAGAAATATTGCAGCTAAGTATGGTGTTCCGGTGTTCAAACACCAGAGATTAAGAAAACCTGAGGGGATGGAACTCTAAATGAAACCAAAATATGATGTAAAATTTTTAAAAAGTCTGGGACAGTATTTTATAGCGCCCTTTGTCGGCCTGATCCTGGCTGTTATAGCCGTCAAAGCCGGCCGCATTCCCGGTGGGTTTGCGCTCATTTTCGGAGGCTTTATATGGATGGCAATGACATTTGTTATACTTGTCGTATATGATAAGTTTGTTGTAAAAAGGTGTATTGCTGAAAACGAAAGACAGGAAAAAGAGTACAGAGAGAAGATACGCAGACTGATGGATGAGGATAATTCCTCAGGTGATCTCGGAGAATACGACGATACGGGATTTGTCGATGACAGGTATGAAGAAGAAAGAACCGGCATGGATGAATATGAACGTCGTAAGTCGATGAAAAAAAAGAATGATGAAGAAGAGCCAGGTGTTCAGCTTCGTGAGCTGGATTATGAACGGCAGCCCAAACGATTAGACTCAGAAGACTGATGATTCTGCCTTCTTAAAAACGGCAATTTTACGACAGGATGATATCTGATCATATCTTCCTGTCTTTTTTTGCACA
Source organism: uncultured Eubacteriales bacterium (assembly GCA_902803725.1). Classification (GTDB taxonomy): domain Bacteria; phylum Bacillota; class Clostridia; order Peptostreptococcales; family Anaerovoracaceae; genus UBA3738. The sequence goes on along the minus strand of CADCRD010000152.1, from coordinate 6,971 downwards.
AAAAAACCTTAAAATATTGAAATTAATTTTCCTTTACTGTTGACATATCAGTATGAAGATGTTAAATTATTACCGTAAGTTAGCACTCTGATTAAGTGAGTGCTAACAAACAAAGAAGGTGATGTAATGGATCTTAACGAACGAAAACTGAAAATACTGCAGGCGATAATCCATGATTTTGTTACAACTGCAGAACCTGTTGGTTCAAGAACATTATCAAAGAAGTATGAACTTGGTGTCAGCCCTGCAACAATCAGGAATGAGATGTCAGATCTTGAGGACATGGGCTATCTGACGCATCCTCATACGTCGGCCGGGAGAGTGCCTTCTCAGAAAGCTTACAGACTATATGTCAATGATCTGATGAGCAAATATGAAATTCCTCAGGCCGAAAAAAATGCGATCGCTGATGAGCTTTATTCCAATATTACGGAACTTGACCAGACGATAGAACATGCCGCAAAGATCCTTTCTGACATAACGAATCTGACATCATTTGCAATGACCCCCAAAAAGGATCAGGATGTTCTTAAATTTATAAATCTGCTTCCGGTCGATGAGAAAACAATCGTACTGATGATCGTATCAGAGAGCGGCAAGGTTTCAAACATGACTCTGAAACTCAGACAGGGGTACGATGAAGAGTCTCTGAGCGTTCTGTCAAAGAACATGACATATGCTTATAAAGGCAAAACGATCAGCGAGGCACTGACCCTCGATATAGTCGATACAGTACACAATGATGTTTCGGCAATGAATACGCTGAAAAATTCCGTAATGCCGAGCTTTATGAAGACACTGGAAGATATGCTGAATGTAAATCTGTACATGGACGGGCTTACAAATATATTCAGTATCCCCGAGTACAATGATATAGACAGAGCCAAGATGTTCATGGAGCTGATCGACAAGAAAGAAGATTTCACTAAAACGCTGATACAGCGCGATGACGGTCTTTTGATCACAATAGGCACTGAAAACGATGACGAATCGATGAAGGAGTGCAGCATGATCACAGCGACTTATCATGTGGATGGCAAGCTTGTCGGAAAGCTGGGTGTCATCGGGCCGACAAGGATGAAGTACAGTGAGATATCATCAGTTATTGAATTTTTAACGGACAATCTGAGCAATGCCTACAGATTGACAGGAGGAGATGATGACGACGATTATTAGCGATGAAGAAAAGAAAGAAGAAATGATGGCAGATGAAGCTATAGAGCAGGAAACAGCCGAAGAAAACACTACAGATGAAAATGAAGATGAGAAGGAATCTGAAAACAGTGATGCTTCACAGGAAGAAGAGCCGGCAGCAGAGCAGAGCGAGGAGGATGAGGCGCTAAATATAAAATACATGCGGCTGATGGCGGATTTCCAGAATTTCAGGAAACGTTCCGAGCGTGAACGCAGTGAGATATACGCACGTGCTAATGAAAGTATAGTCACGGAGTTGCTGGAAGTCGCTGATAACTTTGAAAGAGCTCTTTCTGATGAAACAGCCGGTGATGAGGAAGGTTTCCGTAAAGGAATGGAAATGATCTTTACACAGTTCAAAGATGTTCTTTCCAAATCAGGTCTTGCTGAAATTGAAGCGGAAGGCAAACAGTTCGATCCGAATTTTCATAATGCAGTCATGATGGAAGATACAGATAAAGTTGAGAGCGGTCAGGTTTCTGAAGTGCTTCAGAAAGGCTACACTCTCAACGGAAGAGTCATCAGACCTTCGATGGTAAAGGTAGCTAACTGATCTGCTTAAAAATGTGAATAATAACAATTCAAATATATCAAGAAAAATAAAGAAGGAGAACAAAACAATGGGAAAAGTAATAGGTATTGACCTGGGTACTACCAACAGCTGCGTAGCAGTTCTGGAAGGCGGCGACCCCACAGTAATCACTAATGCAGAAGGAATGAGAACAACACCGTCAGTCATTGGATTCGCCAAAAACGGCGAAAGACTGGTAGGAGAAACAGCAAAGAGACAGGCGGTAACGAATCCTGACAGAACTGTTGCTTCCATCAAAAGACATATGGGTGAAAGCTACAAAGTCACGATCGACGGAAAAGAATACACTCCGCAGGATATTTCGGCTATGACTCTTGCAAAACTGAAAGCAGACGCTGAGGCTTATCTCGGAGAACCTGTAACAGAAGCCGTAATCACTGTTCCCGCTTACTTTACAGACAGCCAGAAGCAGGCTACAAAGGATGCCGGCAAGATAGCAGGTCTCGATGTAAAAAGGATCATCAATGAACCTACTGCTGCAGCTTTGGCTTATGGTCTTGATAAGGATGAGACATCACAGAAAATCCTGGTATATGACCTGGGCGGCGGCACATTTGATGTATCCATCATGGAACTTGGAGACGGTGTTTTCGAAGTTCTTGCAACACACGGAAACAACAAACTGGGCGGCGATGATTTTGATGAAAAACTGATGAACTATATGGCTGACGAGTTTGCAAAAGCAAATGGCGTTGACCTCAGAGCCGACAAGATGGCTCTTCAGAGACTGAAAGAGGCTGCTGAGAAGGCTAAGAAAGAACTGTCAAGTTCACAGACAACTAACGTCAACCTGCCGTTTATATCTGTAAGTGAAAACGGTCCGCTCCATCTGGACATGGATATAACAAGAGCAACATTTGATAATCTCACAGCTGATCTTGTTGAAAAGACTATAGAGCCAATGAGAAAAGCTATGGCAGATGCAGGTGTTACCAACAATGATATTTCAAAAGTCATCCTTGTTGGCGGATCAACCAGGATCCCGGCAGTTCAGGAGGCTGTGCACAAGATCACAGGAAAAGAACCGTTTAAGGGGATCAACCCTGATGAATGTGTAGCTATCGGCGCTGCTATCCAGGCCGGAGTTCTGACTGGCGAGGTAAATGATGTTCTGCTGCTGGATGTTACACCACTGTCACTGTCGATCGAGACACTTGGCGGAGTTGCAACAAAACTCATTGAAAGAAATACGACGATCCCGACAAAGAAGAGCCAGATTTTCTCAACTGCGGCTGATAATCAGACAGCTGTTGATATCCATGTAATGCAGGGAGAAAGAGATATGGCTGCAGGAAACGTTACTCTTGGAAGATTCCAGCTGTCAGGTATTCCGCCGGCACCGCGCGGGATCCCTCAGATCGAAGTAACATTTGACATTGATGCCAATGGTATCGTTAATGTCAGTGCAAAGGATATGGGTACAGGTAAATCGCAGCAGATCACGATCACTTCCTCAACCAAGCTTTCAGATGAAGAGATCGAGGCAAAGGTCAAAGAAGCAGAAAGATTTGCTGAAGAAGATAAGAAAAAGAAAGAAGAAGTCGAGATCAGAAACCAAGCAGAGACTTTGGTATATGAGACAGAAAAGAATGTTAAGGAGCTCGGAGATAATCTGTCAGATGCTGAAAAGCAGCAGATAGAAACAGCAAAGAATGAACTCAAAACTGCTCTTGAAGGAACAAGTGTAGATGAGATCAAGGCTAAAACTGATGCTCTGACAGAACAGTTCCACACGATTTCCGCCAAGATGTACCAGCAGGCCCAGGCAGCTCAGGGTGCAGCAGGCGCAGGCCCGGATATGAACGGAATGGGCGGAGCCGCAGGTGCAGGCCCTGACATGGGTAATATGGGCGGCCAGGCTCAGGGAGCTGATCCTAATGTTGTTGATGCAGACTATGAAGTAGTCGATGATAACAAGTAAGGTGAAAACGGATAATGGCTGAGAATAAACGAGACTATTATGAAGTGCTGGGTCTTAATAAAGGAGCCAGTGAAGATCAGATAAAAAAGGCTTTCCGTAAGATGGCAATGAAATATCACCCGGACAAAAATCCGGGTGATAAAGATGCCGAAACGAAGTTCAAAGAAATCAATGAGGCTTACAGCGTCCTCAGTGATCCAGAAAAGAAAAAGATGTATGATCAGTTTGGTCATGCCGGAGTGGATCCAAATGCCGGATTCGGCGGAGGCGGTTTCCAGGGCGGCTTTGGAGGCTTTGATGATATCTTTGATATGTTCGGCGGCATGTTCGGCGGACGCAGCGGTTTCGGCCAGCAGCGGAGAAATGGCCCGATGAAGGGGCGCGATCTGCAGCAGGGTCTTTCTATTACATTTGAGGAAGCTGCTTTTGGTGTGAAAAAAGATATCAGGATCAGCAAATATGTCAAATGTGAAAAATGCGGAGGATCGGGCGCTGAACCGGGAACAAAAAAGGCGCAGTGTCCTAAATGCGGAGGCTCAGGTCAGATCCACACTCAGCAGAGAACTCCATTCGGTTCCTTTAACAGTGTTCAGCCTTGTGACAGATGCGGCGGTACCGGAGAGATAATCGAAAAACCTTGTTCGGAATGCGGCGGTTCAGGTCAGGTGAAAAAGACCGTGACGATCGCTGTGAATATTCCTGCAGGTGTAGATAATGATTCGGTCATCCCCATCAGAGGACAGGGTGAACCCGGTATCAATGGTGGTCCTAACGGAGATCTTTATATCGTTCTTTCAGTTAAACCGCACAAGATATTCAAAAGACGAGGCAGTGATCTGCAGCTCGAGATACCGATCAGCTTTGAACAGGCTGCTCTTGGTGCGGAAATCACAGTTCCAACTCTGGAAGAAAAGATCAAATACAAGGTTCCGGCAGGAACGCAGCCGGGCACGATTTTCAGGCTCAAAGGCAAGGGTATCGCCAGTCCGCGCGGAGGAAGAAAAGGCGATATGTATATAAAGGTCAACCTGGAGATCCCGACAAAACTATCTTCCAAACAGAAAGATGCGATCAAAAATATGGGTAATGCCCTTGATGAAGGATGCTATAAAGGCAAGAGCAAATTCATGAAAACTATCAAAGATCTTTTCAATTGATGTGCCGTTCCACTGAATGTTTCAACATGTATTGCGAGTAAAATGATATAAGAAGTATATGAGGCGGATATGTAAGACTATGAACAGTCTGACCATATCCACCTTTTTTGTATTTTCGGGTGATTGTATGGTATAATCTCTTCATGAAATATTCAGACAATCAGGAACCAATATACGATTATAATATTTCTGATGACAGACTTGACGATGATGTGATCGCGGTCGCCGCAGCCAGGGCTGTTTTGAACACAGATGGAGTTGCCGAGCTTTCAGGCGGCATAGGCGATTCGATTTCTAAAACGATCTTGAGAAAAGAAACTCTGTCAAAGGGAATAAAGATAGATCAGAGTGATGAAGGCATCCGGCTGGATGTTTATATCATGGTGTATTTTGGTGTAAGGATCCCTGAAATGGCTTGGAATATTCAGAAAAACGTTAAAGAAAAGATACAGGAAATGACTGAACGTAAAGTCACTGCAGTCAACATCCATGTGCAGGGAATACAGGAGAAATAACAGACAATATGAAAAGAACAACGGCGCGCGAATTACTAATGCAGGCAGTCTTTCAGATGGAAGCCAGAGATTCAGATGATATCGGTCTGGTAAAGGGTCTAATTCCTGAAGGTGAATCGGATAAAAATCAGCTCGAATATATATACGATAACTTCAGGATAATTGATGAACATCTTGAGGATATTGATAAACTGATAGATGAAAATGCAGAAAAATGGAGCATAAAACGCATGCCAAAGGCGGATCTTGCCATTGCAAGAGTCGCTGTCGGTGAATCACTTTACGGTGACACCCCCGGGTCAGTAGCAATAAACGAAGCTGTTGAAATGGCGAAAAAATTCGGCGGAAATGATTCTGCTAAATTCATAAATGGTCTGTTGGGAAAAATACTGAAGTGAAGAATTATTCATTAGGAATAGATACCAGTAACTATACAACCTCTGTTGCGGTCACAGATCAAAGCGGTTTTGTTGTATGTGACAAAAGAATAATGCTGAAAGTAAAAGAAGGCAAAAGGGGACTGCGGCAGCAGGAAGCGCTGTTTCAGCATATATGCAATTTGCCGGAATTATTAAATGACGTACTGAATGATGAAACCAGAGGCAGGATCGCAGTAGTTGCAGTATCATCAAGACCCAGACCAAGGGAGGATTCATATATGCCATGCTTTAAAGCGGGGCAGACTGCAGGAACCGCTGTTTCTGCAGCTCTTGGTGTTCCATACAGGGAGTATTCTCATCAGGAAGGACATATAGCTGCAGTTGACAGATCAGATGATGATACATTTCTTTCGTATCATTTGTCAGGCGGAACATGTGAATTGCTTAATGTCAGAAAGCTTATGACATCTGCTGAAGATAAAGCATATGACATTGAGATCATTGGCGGCAGCCAGGACATTTCCATTGGCCAGTTGCTGGACAGAGTCGGCGTTGCCATGGGTTTTAGATTCCCGGCCGGGCAAACGTTAGATGAGATCGCCATGAATACGCATAACGATCGCAAAGTAAAAGAAAAAAAAGATCTTCTTACCGGTGTGAAAATCCGGGACCTTTGGTTCGGTCTTTCCGGTCTTGAAACACAGGTACTGAGAAATCTCGGGAAAATCAGGAATGGTGAACAAAATGAACCATCATCAGAATCTCCGTATCGATTAAATGATTTGGAGAAAGAGATGATATATGAATTGTTCAAACGAATAACTGCTCTTCTGATAAAGGAGACCAGAGCAGCAAGAAAAATAACAGGTGTAAGTAAAGTGATCTTTGCAGGAGGCGTTTCAAAGAGTTCATTCATTCGAAACGAACTAAGGAATAATCTTGAAGATATAGATTTCGGAGAATATTCTGAGGATAATGCGGTAGGAATATCATTATTGGGAGGCAGATATTTATGGCGCTGAAACCGGCCAGTGTATCTGAACTTAACAGATATATAAAAAATCTGCTTACGGGAGATCCTCTTTTGTCTGCCATATTGCTGACGGGTGAGATCAGCAGCTGGAGTCCGAACAGCCGTACAGGTGCAGTGTTCTTTACGCTGAAAGATGAACATTCACAGATCGACTGTGTGATGTGGGGGCAGGCTGCAGG
>CADCRD010000151.1 GCA_902803725.1 uncultured Eubacteriales bacterium | reverse complement strand
GGCTGTAAGAGAAGTTAAAGAAGAAACAAGCCTTGATATCTCAGTGGATCGTATGCTCTGGCACGTTGAGCAGCTGAAGAATGACGGTCAGCAAAGATATGTGAATTTCTTTCTGGCGCATGTTACAGGCGGTGAACTGATCCTTGGAGAAGATCCCGAGTTTGACGAGGCAGGGCAGGTGCTGCGTGAGGTCAGAAAAGTCAGTATGGATGAACTGGCTGATCTGCCGAATGTATATCCTGAATTTATCAGAAAAGAACTGGCGCCGGCGATAAGCGGAAATGTATCAGACCCATGGAAGCTGCGCGGGCCAAATGAATGAAAGCAGAACAACGAAGCAGAAAGGAAACAAAGATGAAGAAATTTACGATCAAAATGAAAGACGGCGGTGAAATGAAAGGTGAACTGTATCCTGATATCGCGCCGAAGACAGTTGAAAACTTTGTAAAACTGGCCGAAGAAGGCTTTTACGACGGGTTGATCTTCCACCGTGTGATCCCGGGATTCATGATCCAGGGAGGATGCCCGAACGGCAACGGCATGGGCGGCCCGGGATATAGCATACCCGGAGAATTTACGGCCAATGGATTTAAAAATGATCTGAAACATGAAAGAGGAGTTCTCTCCATGGCAAGAGCTATGGATCCTAATTCAGCCGGTTCACAGTTTTTCGTAATGGTAGCCGATTCCCCGCATCTTGACGGACAGTATGCTGCGTTCGGCAAGGTAACAGAAGGTATGGAAGTTGCTGATGCAATTGTTTCTGTAAAGACGAATTTCAGCGACAAGCCTGTGGAAGATCAGGTCATCGAGACGGTCACTATAATCAATGAATGATGCCGGGTCAGGACAGATGTCCCGAAAATCAGAAAAAAATTGATCTGAACAGGAGAATTATTATTTCGAGATGATTAAAGAGGACAAAAGAAGTTATTATCCCAGAGTCGGATACAAAGATTATGTGATCGATGCAATAGAACTGATTTTTGGACTGTTTCTTTTTGGTGCGGCATCGTATGTGACTGTTCAGGCAAATGTAGGTCTTTCGCCATGGGTGGCATTTTCGGTGGGCTTTGCTAATCTGACGGGAATAAACTATGGGATCATACATGTAATAATTTCCATTGTGATAGTTGTGCTGGATATCCTCCTGAAGGAGAAGATCGGTTGGGGCACGCTGGGTGATGCGCTGATTATCGGCTCGATAATGTCCATATTCGACAGCATGCATCTGATGCCTCTGATCACAGGATACTGGGAAGGCATTGCTGCGATGCTGGCTGCAATATTCATTACAGCGGTCGGATCATATTTTTATATGGATGCTGCATTCGGCTGCGGCCCGAGAGATGCACTCTTCGTTGCATTGTGCCGCCTGATGCCTAAACTTCCGGTCGGAGCGGTCAGAATACTGCTGGAAGGCAGTGCTCTTTTCATAGGATGGATGCTGGGCGCAAAGGTGGGCCTGGGCACAGTGATCGCAGTATTCGGGATCGGTATATTTATTGAGATCGTTTTCCGAGTAATGAAATTCGATGTTACCAAAGTCCATCATGAGAATCTTATCGATACACATAAAAATCTTGTCCGTATTTACAGAGGAGAGAAGACTCAGTAGATGCGGGATCAACAGCTATTAAAAGGCTTCTTGTGCCGGAAACAGAAAATTGCTGTTCATTCAGGCACAATGAAGCAGCAAAACAGACATAAAAGTATGGTCTATATTCAAAAATAGACCGGTCATAAATTACAAAAAGGAGGACGGCCAGATGAAGATAAAGTTTTGCGGAGCAGCAACAAGTGTTACGGGTTCATGCCATTTGCTGACCAGCGGAGATCATCAGATACTGCTGGACTGCGGACAGTTCCAGGGGAACAAAGTTCAGGAACAGATGAATCATGAGGAATTCCCGTTTGATCCGGCTCAGATAGAGTGCGTGGTTTTGTCACATGCGCACATTGACCACTGCGGAAGGATTCCGCTGCTGATCAAAAGGGGGTTCAAAGGAACGATTTATTGCTCTTCAGCTACCGCGGATCTGCTGGATGTAATGCTGAAGGACAGCGGATATATCCATGAGAAAGAAGCTGAATGGCAAAATAGAAAAAACGAACGTGCAGGCCGTCCGCTGATCGAACCGCTGTACACATATAATGATGCCGTCGATTCTCTTAAATATGTCAAGGCGGTAGAATATGATCAGCTTATCAGTATCAACGACGACATCAAAGTCGTATTCAACGACGCCGGTCACATACTGGGATCTGCGATCATCGAACTGTTCGTAAATGAAAATGACAGCACCAGCAAGATCGTCTTTTCCGGAGACCTCGGTGTGGTAAACAGACCTATACTCAACGATCCTACTATCATCAAAAAAGCCGATTATGTCATCATGGAAACGACGTATGGCAACAGGGTCCATCCGAAAGAGGGAAACAATATGCAGGCTCTTCTGGATATCATAATCAATACAGCAAGGCGCGGCGGCACGACAGTCATCCCGTCGTTTGCAGTCGGAAGGACTCAGGAACTGATATACGAACTGAACAGGTATTATGAGAGTGATGACAATAGTTATCATAAGGAACTGAAAAAGCTCAAAGTATATGTAGATTCGCCGATGGCTTATGCAGCTACCGAAGTCTTCAAGAACAATGCTCAGGTTTATGATCAGGAGATGAGAGAGTTCATAATGAGAGGCGACAACCCGCTGGATTTTCCGGGTCTTGAATTTACGAAGACATCTGAAGAATCTCAGGCGATCAACATGGATCATTCGCCGAAGATCATCATCTCGGCCAGCGGCATGTGTGAAGCAGGCAGGATCAGACATCACCTGAAGCACAATCTCTGGGACAAGAATTCATCGATTGTATTTGTCGGCTATCAGGCTGAAGGGACACTGGGAAGAACACTGATCGAAGGTGTTGATCAAGTCACGTTGTTTGGTGAAAGGATACAGGTGAACGCAGAGATACACAATCTCGAAGGATTTTCCGGACATGCCGACAGAGACGGACTGTTTAACTGGATAAGCGGATTTGAAAAGCGTCCGAAGCAGATATTCCTGGTACATGGCGAGACGGAATCAAAAGAGGCCTTTGCTTATATGCTGAAGGAAAAACTGGGCTACGATCCTGTCATAGTAAGGGAAATTTCAGAATTCGAGCTGGAGTCGGCAACGATGATCTCGATGGATGAGACAATAAAGGATTTCATGGAGACGGAATCTTTAGATACTCTGAAGCTGAGAGTTGCCAGTGTCCAGGATACCCTCAACGCACTGCTTAAATCGCCTGATACGATCACGAACGGTGATATGACAGCATCAAAGCTGTCAGAACTGAAGAATCTCATAGTTCAGCTGGAAAAAGATGCTGTAAATCTGGGTTCGGCAATTACTGACAGGACATAGATCAAAAATAACAGTCAGATCAATAAAATGGCATGATACTTGCTTAAGAAGCAAAGGCATCATGCCATTTTTGCTGTATTAAACAAGAAAGCCCTCTTTTTCGAGTGCGGCCCTGATCCTGTCAAAGATGTCTTTGTTCGGGCAGCCTATCCTGTGTGTATGGATGCC
>CADCRD010000150.1 GCA_902803725.1 uncultured Eubacteriales bacterium | reverse complement strand
GTCAGCCTGTTGCGGTGACAACAGCACTATAGCTATTACTGCCGCAACGATCAGGAACAACCAGCCGGTTCTTTTTTTGATCAATTGCATATTAACTACCCTCCTGAACTATTCCTTCTTTTTACTGTTATTTGATCACGTTCAAATGCTAACACACATTGCGAGTTAATTCAAATATTTGTTGAAAATGTGACGCTATTATGATTACGCAATGATTGATTTTTCTCTTTCATATGATATTATAGGGGCATGGGAAAATCAAAAAAGATCAATATACAGATATTAGAGACAAACAAAAAAATAATTCATATTGAAGGTTCAGAAAAAGAATCATTTTTTATCAAAAACGAAAAAGATGAGATATTCACACCCGGCAGTCTTTCTTACGGCTATGCGGCAGATCTCCCCATATATACAGGCGCGAGATATGGTTTTTACTGCAAAGATAATGATAAAACCATAAAAATGAGGCCATCATACGGAAAATTTTCTCCGCTCACAGGTCTGAAAAACAGCTTCTTTTGCAGTGAAGGCTTTATAATAAAATCTGTCAGCAACGAGATCCGTGTCTATGCTGACAGCTTTAAAACCAGATGGGCATCTCAAAGAAGGTTGAACAAAGAGCTGCAGGAAAAGGGGCCTTCAGATGTTCTTGCCATCCGTAAGGAAGCAAAAAAACTGCAAAACAGCGGCAAACCCATCTGGATCCTCTCTGACCGTACCGACAAGGCCGGAGATAACGGTGAAGCATTGTTTAAATATCTTATGAGCAGTGATGCCAAAGATAAATATGATATGTATTTTCTCATTGAAGAATCCAGTCCGGACTACATCCGGATGCAACAATACGGAAAAGTAATACCTTTTGGCAGCAGAGAGCACCAGGTGAAGGAGTTGGCTGCAGAAATGGTGATCTCCTCGTCCGGTGAAGACTGGGTCTTCAACCCGTTCAAAAAAGATTACAAATACTTCAGGGATCTTCGGAAGAGCAAGTTCGTCTTCCTGCAACACGGCGTCATCAAAGACGATCTGTCCGGCTGGCTGAACAAACTCAATAAAAATATGGCGATCTTTGTCACATCTGTCAAAGATGAATATGATTCTATTTGTAATACAAATTACGGATACGGTCCTGATGTTGTTAAAATGACAGGACTGCCCAGATACGACAAACTCCATAATGAAAGAAAAAAGATCATCGCCTTTTGCCCGTCCTGGCGCAAATCAATAGCTGCCAATCTGATTCCGGGAACTTCAGACAGAGAATATCTGCCCGAATTCAAAGAATCAGATTACTTTAAATTTTATAATGCATTGATAAACGACGAACGTCTTCTCGCTGCAATGAGGAAAAAAGGCTACACAGGTGTGTTTTATCTGCACCCGAATCATATACGGCAAGCTGTTGATTTTAAAGAAAACGATGTTATCAGCGTCTGGAACGGGATCGCAAACTATTCAAAGATCTTTAATGAAAGCGCACTTCTGACAACCGATTTTTCCAGCGTGGCTATCGATTTTGCTTATCTGAAAAAGCCTGTGATCTATACGCAGTTCGACAGAGATTCTTTTTATGAAACTCATTCATACGTTGAGGGTTATTACGATTATGAAAGAGATGGTTTCGGGCCTGTCTGCTATGATCTTGATTCATCTGTAAGTGCGACCATTCAGGCAATTGAGACTGACTGTAAAACAGAAAAAAAATACGAAGAACGTATCGACCGGTTCTTCGCATATAACGATCAGAATAACTGCGAAAGAGTTTTTCAGGAGATCTTAAAGCTGTAACATCAATCTGCTTTTTTCACTCTATTCATTTTTGTCTTCAAAAACCCCAGGCAGTCAAAATCAGCTGCAAAGCTGAATAGCGGTATGATCGAGAAATAGAATATCAATAATGTTAATCGGACAAATGCCTCATTTATCGGCTCAACATTTCCGGCGACCAGGAACACCAATATTCCAAATACACAGAATACCTTTGCATCTGTTACTCGCTCTTTCTTTCCGAACAGAACTGTCAGGCAGAATATCAATGCCCATACTTCTATCCCCCAAATTATTACCCCTACAGGCCAGCCGCATCTGAACGCAAATTCCAGAGCGGTGTTGTGCATGAGATCGACGTAAGAATAACCATCACCTCTTGAATTCAATACTCTGAGCGGATATGCATATGTAATATCATTTCCACTCCAGGTGATCTTGCTCACACACATTTTCCATATAGCTATCCTGCCGGATGAGAACTCATCCATGTTTGCCTTTTCCTTCAGCCTTTCAGAAATAGTACTGTTATGCTCATCACTGTCATCCTGAGCATATACCGTAACTTCATTCTGTATATCAGAGCGAAGATTCAGAGGATCAGTACCGCGCGAAGTGATCTCATATGTCGCCGCTGATGAAGCAACTATCAACAACAAAATGACTGCAGCCATTTTAACATCAAATTTTCTTTTGATATTAAAGATGACCCAGGCAACAACAACCAAAGAAATCGAGAGCATGGATGTGCGGCTGACACTCATAAATGACTGTGCAATGCACATTCCGGCAGTGAT
>CADCRD010000149.1 GCA_902803725.1 uncultured Eubacteriales bacterium | reverse complement strand
TGTAATATGAACTATCAGGATTTATTCTTAAGCCAAAGGTGCAGATATGTTTGTAGACAGAGCGAGAATTTTTATTAAATCAGGAAAAGGCGGCGATGGTGCCGTAACATTCAGAAGAGAACCTTATGTCCCTGAAGGCGGCCCGGACGGCGGCGATGGCGGACGAGGCGGAAGCGTCATTTTTGAAGCATCCCGAAATCTCAGGACTCTGATGGATTTTAAGTATAAAAAGAAATACCAGGCTGAAAACGGCGCAAATGGTATGAAAAAAAAGCAATATGGCAAATCCGGTAAAGATCTTGTAATAAAAGTTCCTGAAGGAACCATGGTTTTTGATGAGGAAACAGGAACACTTTTAGGTGATCTGACAAAAGACGGCCAGAGGTTCGTTGCTGCAAAAGGAGGACGCGGCGGCAAGGGAAACGTCCATTTCAAAAGTTCAGTCAGGCAGACACCAAATTTTGCTGAAGCCGGAGGGTTTTCGATTGAAAGAACAGTCATTCTTGAACTGAAGCTTATTGCGGATGTTGGCCTTGTGGGATTTCCGAATGTCGGTAAATCAAGCCTTCTTTCTGTATGCTCAAAAGCTCGTCCGAAGATCGCCAATTATCACTTCACGACTATAGTGCCCAATCTTGGCGTCTGTGATCTCGGATACAGTTCCTTCGTTATAGCGGACATTGCAGGTATTATTGAAGGAGCTTCTCAGGGAGCAGGTATGGGGTTTCAGTTCTTAAAGCATATTGAGCGAACAAAGGTGCTGATCCACGTTGTTGATGTCAGCGGTTCAGAGGGACGTGATCCTATAGAGGACTTTGAAAAGATCAACCGTGAACTGGCAGGTTATTCTGACAGGCTCGCACAAAAGCCTCAGATCGTCTGTGCTAATAAAATCGATCTCATCGATGATGAGGATGAAAAATACCTTGAATTCAAATCATATGTTGAAAGTAAAGGTATAAAAGTATTCCCTGTAAGCGCGCCGATCAATATCGGAGTACCAGAGCTTATGAATGAAGTTGCAGCTCTTCTTGAAACTGTTGAAGCTCAGCCGGAAGAATCATTCTACGAAATGTTTGACTTTGAAAAAGAAGAGTATGATCCGGAATATAAGACTGTTTATGCATATCGTGATGATGATGGTTTTGTTCTTGAAGGAAAACAGCTTCTGAAAATATTTAATTCCACAAATTTCAATGATATAGGCTCTCTCAGATATCTATATAAATACATAGAAAAGAGCGGGGCGATAAAGAAGCTGCTGGAAATGGGCCTTGAAGAAGGAGACACTATCAGAATAGAAGATTTTGAATTTGAATATGTTGATGAATTCTGATACCTGATATATTATTAAATGCAAAGGATATATCAGATGTTTATTTACAGATAAACTAAAACCCACCATATCAGCATGAAAAAAATCACTAAAGAACAGGCATTTGAAATACTTGAAGAATACGGGACACCGCCTCATGTCATCAGGCACTGTGAGGCCGTATCCCGTGTTGCTTATAAAGTGGGGCTGAAGATGCAGGAAAAGGGTGTCAATGTCGATCCTGAATTGGCGATGATAGCCGGACTGCTTCATGATATGGCAAGAGTACATGACGATCACCAGACTGTTGCGGCGGACTGGCTCAGAGAAAGAGGATATGATGAGCTGGCAGACATTATCGCTGTGCATATGACATATTCAACTTTTAATGATATTGAAAAGTCAACAGAAACAGATCTTGTATGCCTTGGAGACAGAGTCTGCATCGAAGGAGAATATGTAGGTATTGAAAAGCGATTTGAATATATTATCAACAAAGCCGCAAGAAACGCTCCACAGCATATTCAATTCATCAGATCAAAAGAATATCAGATGAAGAGTTACATACGGGAACTTGAAAAATACATTGGCATTACGCTTGATGAACTAATGGCAGAAGATAAAAAGACAGAAAAACAGGAATACAAAAGATGATTGAAAAGAAAAAACTTGACAGCCTTCTCAAAAGGGTTTTGAAGCCGGCCAGATATATCGGAAATGAATTCAACCTTGTGTACAAGGAGGATCCTGATATCAGATTTGCATTTGCATTTCCAGATAAATATGAGATCGGAATGTCATATGTAGGTCTGCAGATCCTGTATCACGTGTTAAACAGAGAAGATGGCATTTATTGTGAGCGCGTATTTGCGCCCGACAGAGATATGGAAGATCTCATGAGGAGTGAAGGTGTTCCTTTGTTTTCCCTTGAAACTAAACGTGAACTGACCGAATTTGATTTTGTTGGTTTTACTCTTCAGTATGAAATGTCTTTTACAAACATACTTAACATGCTGGATCTGGCTCAAATACCTCTGCGCAGTGAGGACAGAGGAGAGGATATGCCTCTGATCGTAGCCGGAGGCCCGTGTGCCTACAATCCGGAACCTCTGGCTCCGTTTTTTGATTTGTTCATGATCGGAGACGGAGAACTCGTTTTGCCGGAGCTTTGCAGACTAAGGCAGAAATTCCCCGAAAAGCGCAGATTCCTTGAAGAAGCTGCCAGGATCAGAGGGGTATATGTTCCTTCATTCTATGATGTTTCATATAATGAAGATGGTACAGTGAGAGAGTACAGGGCCAATAATGAAAACGCTCCCGAAAAGGTGCTGCGATGCATCATCGATAATCTTGAAGATGCGGTATATCCCTCAGAACCTATTGTTCCTATAATCGATGTCGTCCATGACCGGGCGGTTGTTGAGACATTCAGAGGCTGCACGAGAGGATGCAGATTCTGTCAGGCTGGAATGATATACAGGCCTGTACGAGAGAGATCCGAACAAACGATCAGAAAACTGGCTTTTGATCAGTTGGAAAGCAGCGGACATGATGAATTATCCCTTCTAAGTCTGTCAACATCAGATTATTCTAAGTTTGAGGATCTTGCGACTGGTCTTATGCGCGACTGCAAAAAGAGTAACGTGGCGCTTTCTCTTCCAAGTCTCAGGCTTGATTCTTTTAGTTTTAACGTGCTTAATGAGATACAGGGGTACAGAAAGAGCGGACTGACTTTTGCCCCTGAGGCAGGCACTCAGCGCCTCAGAGACGTTATTAACAAGAATATCACCGAAGATAACATTTACACTTCTCTCGGTCAGGCTATGGATCTTGGATGGAAGAGGATAAAGCTCTATTTTATGATGGGACTTCCGACAGAAACCTTTGATGATCTTGACGGGATAGCTCAGATAGCCAGAAATGTAATGGATATGAGCCGCGAGAAGGGTATAAAAGGGAGATTCAGTGTATCGGTAAGTGTTTCGAATTTCGTGCCCAAACCATTCACTCCATTTCAATGGGCCGCTCAGGATTTGCGCAGCAGTTTTGTTGAAAAACACAATCATCTTTCTAAGCAGCTCAGGATAAGAGGCGTACAGTTCAATTATCATGACTCGCCGGTCAGCTATCTTGAAGCTGTGCTAGCCAGGGGCGACAGAAAAACAGCTGATCTTATCGAGGCAGCCTGGAAAAACGGATGCACATTTGACTCATGGAGCGAGACATTCAATGAAGATGGCTGGAACAAGGCTTTTTCTGATACAGGTCTTGACGGTGCATTCTATGCCAACAGAGAGCGTTCATTCGATGAAGTTCTGCCCTGGGATATCATAGATGCGGGTATCAGCAAGAATTTCCTCATACGCGAAGCAAAAAAAGCATTGTCTGCCGAAACGACTCCTGACTGCAGAGAAGGCTGCGCAGGATGCGGAATAAACAGATATACCGTTTGCAGCCATGACGGCATAAATCTAAAAAAAGCATGCGGAGGTGAGATGTAATGTCAAAATACAAGATTACTTTTGCCAAAAGAGGATATATGATATTTACTTCGCATCTAGATATGCAAAGACTGTTCAAAAGAGCCTTCAAACGTGCAGGTATCTCGCTTGAATATTCACAAGGATATAATCCGCATCCGCTTACAAGTTTTGCTCAGCCACTATCGCTTGGATACTATTCTGAGGGAGAAATTCTGGAGTTTCGTACAAAAGAAGATCATTCACCGTCACATATAATGAACCGTCTTTCGGAAGCCATGCCGGAAGGACTGGTCATTCTTGATATAAGCAGAATGGGTGATAAAGAAAAAACAATAGCATCCAGATGCACTGCAGCGA
>CADCRD010000148.1 GCA_902803725.1 uncultured Eubacteriales bacterium | reverse complement strand
TATCTGAAACACGGAATGTTGTAATAGAACTTTGACGGCTGAGTATCGGCATACAGCTTGTGTTCCACCAATGCTCTTACTACGGGAGCGGTGCCCTCCGGTCTCAGTGACAGGCTTCTTTTGGCCTGCTCCCATGTGTACATCTCTTTCTGAACTATGTCAGTAGTATCACCTACGCCACGCTTGAAAAGTTCAGTGTGTTCGAACACCGGAGTTCTCATCTCACGGAATCCGTATCTCCTGCAGATGTCCGCAAAGGCATCCTCTACATAGTGCCATTTGTATACTTCACCGGGAAGTACATCCTTTGTTCCCTTTGGTGCATTTGTAAGCATCTGTCTTCCTCCTGTTTTAGAAATTGTTTCTTTTTCTTTCTATCATCTCGCCGATCCGTTCGACGTAGATTTCCTCGTTTGTCACATTCGGGATCCGGCTCAGCGAACGCGTCAGCGGATCATAAGCCTTGCTGATCCCGCCTGCGCCCATGGCGATTATTCTCTGATGCTCGTCCATGATACGCACATTGTATATACCGGCCGAGCCTTCGAGGCAGTAACCCGTGTTTTCCTGAGCACCCGACATATGTTTTTGTCTGTACAGGTAATAAGGTCTGTAATCAGCTTTGCCAAGCATCTTCCTCGCCTCATCCAGCATCTCAGCCACGATCCTTCCTTGCCTGTAGTGATAATCTCTGTCCTGCGCGGCCAGTCTCGAAGCCCTCTTGACTGCCAGTGAATGAACAGTTATATTATCCGCTCCCAGCTCAATGATCTCCCGCAGAGTATCCTCGATATCACTGACATCTTCACCGGGAAGCCCCGCAATGATGTCGGTATTTATTATAATCCTGTTATTATCCGTATCACCGCACAGATCGGAAAAGAATTCTTTCTCTGATGATCTTACGATCCTGAAGGCCTCACGGACATCATCCGGTGTGTGATCCCGTCCGATCGCCTTCAGCGTATCTGCCTTCATGCTCTGAGGATTGATGCTGATGCGTCCCGCCCCATGCCTCAGCATTGCTTTTATCTTGTCCGAGGTAATGGTATCAGGACGGCCGGCTTCTACAGTGAATTCTTTCAGCTCCCTGTTTTTAGCTCCTTTGCTGACCAGTACTCTGACCGCATGCTCCAGCAGCTCATCCAGCTGCTCTGCAGTGAGGGTCGTCGGTGTGCCTCCTCCAACATATATCGATTCAGCGTACCAGCCTCTTTTTTTAAGGAGCTCGCCGCAGAAATCAATTTCCTGATGAAGGGCCTCAAGATATTTTTTTATCTTTTGTTCATCTGCCGGATTACTGGCAAACGAGCAGTAAAGACATCTCGTCGGACAGAACGGGATCCCTATGTATATCCCGCAGGAATCGTCGTCTGCTTCCCCGAAGAGCTCAGTCTGGTACCTGTAAAGCTCCTCAGTCAGATCACTTTTTTCAGCACTGACTCTGTAGTGTTCCCTGAATGTTCTCTTTACCGAATCGATCGATTCTTCTTTTATAAGCGAAATATCCGGTTTCCCGCTGCCGTTTCCGGCTGCAGACAGGGCCGTGATCATATTTTCCCGCGTCAGCATCCCAAACAGCTTCACCGGGCGGATGCCCGTCATGATGCCCCATTTGGGCGCAAGTCCCGTCTCACAGGAAAGCCGGTCAAAGATCTCCTGCCTGGTGACGTCTTTATCTTCCTGCTGCTCAAAAATAAATGTTTTTATATCTCTGCATTCTGATCCATTTCGGTCAGCTCCATAAGCATCTTCAGATGCAGCCTCAGACAGCAGAATATATTCATCCGGACGCAGAAAAACCTTGATCAGTTCGTCAAACGGATTCAGATTATCTGTTCCTTTGATGATGATTCTGTACTTTAAATTCTTTTGATCAGCCGTTTTTGAGGCAGCGGTATGCTGCTTCGCCATATCGGCGCTTTTTGGTTTCACATCGTTCTTCATCTGTCAGTACTTTGCCGGTCTGTTAAAAAAACGGATTATATTTCTTTTCAAAACCTATCTGTGTATCACCCATATGGCCCGGGTACACCTTTGTCTCATCCGGAAGCGTGAAGAGCTTTTCTCTGACAGAACTGATCAGAGCTTCATAAGAGCATCCCGGGAAATCAGTTCTCCCAATAGACTGACAAAAGAGAGTATCGCCTGAAAACACAACATTTTCACCTTCCATGATGATGCACATCCCGCCAGGCGAATGACCGGGTGTCATCACAAATCTCATTGTCATATCTCCACAAGAAAGAGTATCCCCTTCGGACACTGTCATATCCGGAGCGATCGAGATCTGCATCCCCATCATTCCTGAAACATTAAGCCTCGGATCAGCCAGAGTAGCGACCTCGTCCTTAGAACACACTACCCTTATACCCGGGATTTCCTGCCTGTATCTTTCCACACCGCCGATGTGATCTGCATGACCATGTGTCAGCACGATATACTGTATTTCGATCCCCTCGCCCTGCACCAGATCTAAAAGTCTCTGATCAAATCCGCCGGGATCGACGATAAATCCTTTTTTGTTTTCTTCATCCGTTACAAGATATGTGTTTACCATCAGCATTCCGCTGGGCATCAGTCTTATTCTCATAGAGTGTTTCTCCTGTTCATATCAAATACCTTTTTCGAATTTGCTGTTTTACTGCTTGAAAGATCATGCCTTAGACCTGAATACCTGTTTTACATTCGGTATATTTTTGAACGCCAGGAGCAGTTTTTCCATTTGTGTCACATTGACTATTGCCAGAGTCAGAACTACAGTTATTGTGCCGTCATTCTTCAGGTTTGTCGTATGTACTCCGGCGATCCTGATATCATTTGATTCACAGACCTTTGAGATATCCGAGAAAAGTCCCTTTCTGTCATCACATACGATCGTGACCTCAGCATCGTATTCTGCATCCTGACTGCTGTCCCACTCAACATCTATAAATCTGAGTTTTTCCTCTTCAGGCAGAGCCTGCATATTTGCACAGTCAGCACGGTGTACAGAGATGCCGCGTCCTTTTGTGATAAAGCCGATGATCGCATCACCCGGTACAGGGTTGCAGCATTTTGCCACCCTTATCATCAGGTTGTCCATGCCCTTTACGATGATGCCGGAACTATCCTTGTGTTTAGGGATCTTCTTCGGCGTTTCGGAAACCTTGATGGCCTCCATCGTATTTTCTTCTTTTTTCTTTTCTTCGGCGTTTTCTTCTTCGTAATAACTGATCAGACGTGATCCTGCTTTCCCGACCAGAGAGCCTCCGTTGGCTATCTGGTTGTACATCTCATCATAGTTATTGAAGTTCATCTCCTTGATCACGCGCTGCAGATATGCATTCTTCAGGATATCCTTAGGTTCATATCCCTTTCTGCGAAGATATTTATCCAGCAGCTGCCTGCCTCTTTCTATATCATCAGACTTTGTCTCTTTTTTGAGCCACTGTCTTATTTTCGTTCTTGCCGTGCTGCTCTTTACTATCTTGAGCCAGTCTATAGACGGCCCGCTGGCATTCGGAGAAGTCAT
>CADCRD010000147.1 GCA_902803725.1 uncultured Eubacteriales bacterium | reverse complement strand
GCAGATCGCACCTTCGACCAGCTGACGAAAAGCGGGGTGGTAGCCGTGGCCGAGATCGGCATCATTTGTCATAAGATCAGTGCTCTTCAGTCCGACTCTCATGATGTTGATACCTGCGGCCATGAGTATTTTGTACATTTCTTTAGTTATATCGATCGCTTCGGTCTCTGAAAGAGGAGTGTATTCTCCGCTTCTGAACATCTGCGCCAGCTGTGTATCCTCAAGGACTACGGTTGGGTAGAGTCTGGCCAGAGAAGGCTTGATATCAGCGGCTTTTTTTGCTGAAAGGATCGCTTTTTCTTTTGTATCCCCCGGAAGTCCTATCATAAGCTGAATACCCAGCTCAATATTATATTTTTTGATAAGCGAACAGGCATTGTAAACCGCATCTTCATCATGACCGCGTTTTGAGATGTGAAGAACGTCATTATCAAATGACTGTACGCCGAGTTCAATGGTGTCGACCGTGTATTCTGAGAGCATGTCGAGAATCTCTTCACTGATATAATCCGGACGGGTTGACATATGGATCTTGTCGATCAGGCCTTTTTGTTTATATTCATATGCGACTTCAAGATAACTGCGCTGATCAGCCTGCGGAATGCCGGTAAAACTGCCGCCGAAAAATGACACCTCGATCGTTTCAAGACCTCTGCCTGAAAGTGTGGGCAGATACATTTCGATCGTATCTCTGACGTCTTGTAAAGAAGGTGCCTTTGTTCTTGCTGTAATGATATTCTGATTGCAGAATACGCAGCTGTGCCCGCAGCCGATGTGCGGTATGAATATTGGTATTATCGCATGTCTTTTCATGAGGAGATTTTATCATATAATAACCGAATATTGAAATAAAAATAAGATTGTCAGCTAAACTGTTGAAATTTTACTGATTATCATTTATATTAAGCAATTGTCAGTAACAGAAACAATAGAAAGGCAGCAAAATACGTTGAAAATTTACTGATATTTATGCCTGAGAAAAGCTTTTCAGTAATGTTATTATTTTCATAGTGTTTGAATCGCTGATATTATACTGATAATTGATTCTGCAAAAGAGTTATCAGTAAATGTTCAATAATTCCGGAATTACAGAAAAAGGCAGGGAGGATCAGAATGAAATTAGTAATACAGAGAGTAACAGAAGCTTCTGTCAAAGTTGAAGGTGATGTGGTTGGCAAGATCGGCAGGGGATTCATGGTCCTTGTAGGCATCGGTGCAGATGATACGAAGGAGATAGCTGACAGATACATTGAAAAAATGGTCAAGATGCGCATTTTTGAAGATGAAAACGGCAAGACAAATCTCTCCCTTGCTGATGTAGACGGACAGATCCTTATGATTACGCAGTTTACGCTTTATGCGAACTGCCGCAAGGGCAACAGGCCCAGTTTCATCGATGCAGGCGGCCCGGACATGGCGGAAGCACTGTATGAATATATGCTCGAAAAGACAAAGCAGTATGTACCGGTAGTCGAAAAGGGCATTTTCGGCGCAGAAATGGAAGTATCACTGATAAACGACGGTCCGTTTACGATAGTATTAGATGAGCATCTGTTTGGTTAATTTACAAGACATCAGTGCTATTCAAGTATATGAAAAAAACTATGGTACATGAAAGTATCATAGTTCTTCATTAATTAACCTGCTGGATATCACAGCTTGATATTTCCCCGTGTTGCGATCAGATCAGCACCATCAATAAAATCCTTAACGAGAACATCTCCGGGTCTGATCATCGGACGGGGAGGCAGGGGATCCCCTCTGAAGGATGCGGCACAGTCAGGTCCGAATCTGAGAGTGCGGATCCTTTCCATAGCTAAAGGAATATGTTCCCTGGGAATAGGTTTTGATGTTCTGACGCTTATTATATCAGACCAGACGATCACAGAAGTTGTCAGTACACGTTTGGGTGCTGACAGCTCTTCTTTTATATAAGCGATACCCTTATCACATCTTGCTCCCGTGCCATCTGAGTAAATATCACATGAGTTGGGACAATTAACACATGTTATCGTCTCCTGTGTGATGCCATTATCCAGATCTTCAAGAAGCTCTGCTCTTTTTTCAGCTATACGCTGTCTTTCCT
>CADCRD010000146.1 GCA_902803725.1 uncultured Eubacteriales bacterium | reverse complement strand
AGAGCCTGTCTGTCGACCGCAAATCCGCGGTACTCCATGTCAGCCATGACTTCGATGAGCGGCAGCTCTGCCTCTGAAAAAACTCTTTCCAGCTTTTGCTCTGCCAGCATGTCCTTTTGCAAAACCATCATCTGTGCGCAAAGAGCACACCATTTCAGTCCGTACTTGCTGTATTCCTGTGATCTGTCGTCAGAAAACATCCCTATCTGACCGCTGCCGGCCGCAAAATCCTTTTCAGACTCGATCGTTTCTCTGAAATATTCCTGGCTCATAGCATTCATAGAATAGTTACTGCGTCCCGGATCCAGTACATACTGAGCAACTGCTGTATCGAAGGCACTGATGCACTTTTCAAGGCCATAGCACTTGAGCATATAATAATCCGCTTTCAGATCGTGCCCTATTATCATCGGAGCTGCTTCGTTCATCAGACTGACGAAAGAACAGGCAATATCCTCTTCTTTACAATTTACGTAATAATATTTATTATTTACCAAAAGGGATATTCCCGTGATCACCGGTCTTTCAATATGGTTGTTGTCTCCAAACACCTTCATAACTGCAAAACCGGCCTGTTTTATGTCATTCTTCAGTCCTTCAAAGCCATCAGCTGTGCTGATCATTATTTCCTCAACATCCAGAGCCTCAAATTCAGCAGTTTTCTGTGTTCCCTGGCCGGCACCCATCTTCTTTAAAAAGCTGTTGAATTCCAGCTTTACGTAGACCTCGACCAGCTTGTCATGATCCGGCTCCTCTGCCCTGAACTCATCAAAATCTATGTTGATCGGAACATCTGTCACGATCGTGGCAAGGCGCTTGCTCATACGCGCCATTTCAGCTCCGTTTTTCACCTTTTCAGCCATTTTCCCCTTGAGCTCATCCGCATGCTCCAGGACATTTTCCACACTGCCGTATTCCAGCATCAGTTTTGAAGCAGTCTTTTCACCCACACCTGGTATTCCCGGGATGTTGTCGCTCTGATCGCCCATCAGACCTTTGTAGTCAATGAACTGCCGAGGAGTAAAACCGTATTTGTCTATCATGGCCTGTCTGTCATATATTTCAAATTCAGATACGCCTTTTTTTGTTATGACGACCTTCGTCCTGTCAGTTGCCAGCTGCAGTTCATCCTTGTCACCTGTTATAATGACCGGCTCCAGCCCTTCACTTTCTGCTTTTTTAGCAATGGTCCCGATAATGTCGTCTGCCTCATATTCTTCACATTCGAGCATCTTGATATTCATTGCGCTGAGTACCTCTTTCAGAAGTGGCAGCTGCATGGACAGTTCCGGCGGCATCTTCTTTCTGCCCGCCTTGTATTCGGCATATTCTCTGTGCCTGAATGTCGGGCTTTTCATATCAAAAGCCACCGCTATATATTCCGGCTCATAATCCGTCTTTATCTTCGACAGCATGTTTATAAATCCATACACACCCTGAGTATACAGCCCGCTCTTCGTTATCATCGGCCTCTGCATAGCGTAATACGCCCTGTTGACAAGGCTGTTGCCGTCTATTATCACTATTGTCTTTTCCATTTTCGTTCACACCCGGTCAACATATATGCAGCCGGTCTGAGTCCTTTCTGTAATTATTTTCTGTGCTTTTTCTTCCATTCCTTTATCTGGCGGAGACGTTCTTTATACCTCGGCTCGAACCCTTCGTCGGTCGGGTGATAATATTCATGGTCTTTGAGAGAATCCGGCAGACATTCCATCGCCGTCATCTTTTCTTCATAGTCATGAGCATACTGATATCCCTTGCCGTAATCCAGATCCCGCATGAGTTTTGTCGGAGCATTCCGGATGTGCATCGGTACCGGCTCTGCCATATTGTTCCGGGCATCGGCTGCCGCTTCAAGATAAGCGACTTCCATTGCGTTCGACTTTGGTGCCAGTGCCATGTATATTACAGCTTCTGTCAGATGTACGGAGCATTCAGGCATTCCGATCAGATGACAGGCCTGAAAAGCCGCAACCGCTATTTCCATTGCCCTGGGATCAGCCATTCCGACATCTTCAGCGGCAAACCTGGTCACGCGCCGCGCTACATACATCGGATCTTCTCCGGCTTCGAGCATCCTTGCCAGCCAGTAAACTGCTGCGTCGGGATCCGAATTTCTCATCGATTTGTGCAGAGCGCTTATCAGATTATAATGTTCCTCGCCGTTCTTGTCATAGAGCAGCGATTTTTTAGAAATGCACTGATCCAGTGTATCTTCCGTCACATGGACGGTGCCTTCTTCATCAACATCTCCGTTAAGAACGACCATCTCAAAAGTTGAAAGCGCCACTCTCGCATCTCCGTCGGAAAATGCTGCGATACGCTCCATGAGATTTCTTTCCATGTCTATATTGCGGTCTCCGAACCCCTCAGGGCTGCTCATGGCCTTGTCCAGAAGTTTCATGATATCATCACCTGTCAGCGCTTTCAGCACAAACACCTTGCAGCGCGACAAAAGAGCTCCGTTTATCTCAAAAGACGGATTCTCTGTCGTGGCACCGATCAGTATGATGCTGCCCTTTTCAACGAACGGCAAAAAAGCATCCTGCTGAGCTTTGTTGAACCTGTGGATCTCGTCGACGAAAACGATCGTCTTTTCCCCGAACGCCCTGTTTGCTTCTGCCTTCTTCATTACCTCACGGATATCTTTGATCCCGCTCGTCACGGCAGAAAAATCTATGAACGCAGCTTTTGTGCGATTCGCGATTATTCGGGCCAGTGTGGTCTTGCCAACTCCCGGAGGTCCCCAGAAAATCATCGACGATATCTGATCTGTTTCGATGAGATTTCTCAGCACCTTGCCTTTTCCCAAAAGATGCTCCTGCCCGGCATATCCGTCCAGATCATCCGGTCTCAGTCTCGCCGCAAGGGGCTGTGGCACACTGTTTTCAAAAAATGTTACCTGTTCCATGTCCACTATTATATATCAATCAACTGTCAATTGGAACAGAATGATTTTTGTTCTCTCTTAGTTCAGGCAAAGTAAAATGACATGATTTCAGTACCCGGATCAAAACACAAAAAAATGGTGGCTAAGTCACCATTTTTTGTAAAACTTAAATAGATTCTATTTTTCCGTACCGACAGCTGCTGCATCCTGACTTATCGGTGTGCCTATAGTCTTCTTGATGACCACAAGAGTTAGTATCATGAGCACAATGCCGATAGGCAGTGCGATGAACCAAGTTTTTATAAATCCTGCGAAGATGTATGTCACAAACGAAACAAAGGCAACTGTAAATGCGTATGGCAGCTGAGTTTCAACGTGGGCGATATGATTTACTCCCGCGCCTGCGGATGACATGATCGTTGTATCGGAAATCGGTGAGCAGTGGTCGCCGCATACAGCACCGGCCATGCAGGCTGAGATAGATATGTACATAAGCTCAGGTGCATTCTGTGTTGCCGCGATAGCTATCGGGATCAGCATACCGAATGTTCCCCATGATGTGCCGGAAGCAAACGCCAGCACAACTGCTATTACAAAGATTATAGCCGGGAGCAGTGACATCCATGAACCGCCGTTGTCTCCTATCATTTTCTTTACGAAATCCGAGAGACCAAGGCTGTCTGTCATACCTTTAAGTGACCATGCCAGAGTCAGGATAGCGATCGGAGATACCATTGCTTTGAATCCTTCCGGAACACAGTCCATGCATTTTTTGAAACCAAGAACTCTGCGTACAGAGTAGAAAATAACGATCAGTATCAGTGCAACGCCGCTGCCCAGTACCAGACCAACTGACGCGTCAGAATTGCCGAAGGCTTCGATAAAGCCGGCTTTTCCGAAGAAATCGCCCGTGTAGATCATACCTATGAGGCAGCTGATTATAAGGATGATGATCGGAACGACCAGATCGATGACCCTGCCGTTTTCATTGATCGGAGAATTATCATCTGCATTACGTGCAGCTCCTTCATCCCTGATCGTGAAAATATCACCTTTTTCAGAAGCGTTCTTTTCGAATCTGGCCATTTTGCCATATTCAAACTTCATTCCTATGATCGCAAACATCATTACTATCGTCAGAAGTGCATAGAAATTATACGGGATGGCACGGATAAATACAGTCAATCCGTTCTGACCTTCGACGAATCCGCTGACTGCCGCAGCCCATGACGAGATCGGCGCGATGATACATACAGGAGCAGCTGTGGCATCTATCAGATAAGCCAGCTTGGCTCTTGAGATATTATATTCATCCGTAAGCGGTCTCATTACGCTGCCTACTGTAAGACAGTTAAAATAGTCGTCAATGAATATCAGGATACCCAGCAGTACAGTTGATCTCTGAGCACCTGCTCTCGTTTTGATCTTTGTCGCTGCCCAGCGGCCGAACGCTGCGCTTCCGCCTGAAAGATTCATCATAGCAACGATGATCCCCAGAAAGACCAGGAATATCAGGATGCCGACATTCCATGAATCAGAAAGAGAAGCAACTAATCCATCTTCAAATACATGATTCAGTATGCCGTCGAAATCAGCGCCTGCATAAAGAATACCTCCTGCCAGAACACCCAGGAACAATGAGCTGTATACTTCCTTTGTAATAAGTGCCAGCGCGATAGCTATCAGCGGCGGCAGCACAGCCCAGCCTGTGGCATAGAGTGCCGGCTTGGGTGCTTCTTTCTCTGCAGCAAACGCCATGACCGGCATCAGCGCGATCATAAGTGCTCCGCAGAGAACCAAAATTCTGTTCTTCATTATCCGAACCTCCTCCTTGTTCGTATAGAAAAAATAATATTGCGAATTGAGATCATAAGAGCTTTGATCTTTAAAAGATCAGGTCATGAAATTTCCCGCCCCAACTAAGAGACCGGGCTCAATGAAGAGTCTTCCCGGTTCGAAATCCCGGATAAAAAAAGCGGCTCACATCAAAGAGCCGCCCGATGATCAAAAAATCTTATCAAGGATAGCTCCCCGCATGTTCATGCGACAGTCGGACAGATATTATTCCGTCCGCCCAGCCTTGACACCGGCCTGCTCCGGTATCCGGCCTCGGCGCCCTTCCCTTTCACATTTCCGGCACAGCAGGTGCCTCCGGGAAAATGCTACTGATGATAAGGCGCAGCCTCTATCTCAATTGTATGTATGTTAACCCTAATTATAAATGTTGTCAAGTATTATCGGAACACTCTCGCTGCTCTCACTGCCATAGTCCATTTTTCCAGTCTTTCAGAGCATTCCTCTTCCGGCATTTCAGGCATGAACACCCGGTCTGTCCCGGCATTTTGTTTTATATCCTCAAGGCTGCCCCAGTAACCTGTGGCCAGACCTGCCAGATAAGCGGCACCAAGAGAAGTAGTTTCAATGATCTTCGGTCTTACTACAGGCAGTCTCATTATGTCAGACTGAAACTGCATCAGAAAGTCATTGGCACTGGCTCCGCCGTCAACATTCAGCTGCGGCAAAGCTGCACCAAGATCGGCCTGCATTGCACCGGCAAGATCACATGTCTGATAAGCCAGCGATTCAAGTGTTGCCCGTACAATATGCTCCTTTCCTGCTCCTCTGGTCAGGCCGAAAATCGCACCTCTCGCATACTGATCCCAGTACGGAGCTCCCAAACCGGTAAAAGCAGGAACAACGTAAACTCCGGCTGTATCTTCAACAGACATAGCTATTTTCTCAGATTGAGGGGCATCCGTCAGAAAACCCACTTCATCACGCAGCCATTGGATCGCCGCACCGGCAATGAAGACTGAACCTTCCAGCGCATATGTCACATTTTTCGCATCATCACCAAAACCCCAGGCTATCGTTGTCAGCAGTCCGTTATCAGAATCGACCGCTCTGCTGCCTGTGTTCATCAGCATAAATCCGCCCGTCCCATAAGTCATTTTGCTTTCACCGGCCTCAAAGCATGTCTGTCCGAACAATGCTGCCTGCTGATCACCGGCTGCACCGCTGACCGGAACTTCTCCTCCCATCACATCCACATCTGTGTACCCGAAAATTCCGCTTGATGGTCTCGGCACAGGCAGCATCTGCACGGGAATATCCAGAAGTTCAAGTATCTCTTTATCCCATTCCAGAGTGTGGATATTGAACATCATCGTTCTGGCGGCGTTTGAATAATCCGTGGCATGAACAGCACCTTCTGTCAGATTCCATATGAGCCAAGTCTCTACAGTGCCGAACAGCAGCCTGCCATCTTCAGCCTTTTGTCTGGCTCCCTCAACGTTATCAAGGATCCACTTGAGCTTTGTCCCGGAAAAGTAAGGATCGATTATCAGTCCCGTCTTTTCACGGATCATGTCTTTGTATCCTTTTTCTATCAGTTCATCGCAGTATCCCGCAGTTCTGCGGCACTGCCAAACTATAGCATTATAAACGGGTTTTCCGGTCTCCCTGTCCCATACAATAGTCGTCTCTCTCTGATTTGTTATACCGATCGCCGCGATCTTTTCATGTGTGATACCGATGAGCGCCATCGCTTCCTTAGCAACCGACAGCTGCGTCGACCAGATCACCATAGGATCATGTTCCACCCAGCCCGGCTGCGGGTAGATCTGCTCGTATTCTTTTTGTGCTGAGCTTTTGATCTCACCGCTGTGATCATAGATGATGCATCGGGAACTTGTCGTCCCCTGATCCAGCGCCATAATGTATTTTTCCATCAGTATTTCTCCTTTCACGGTTGTATGAAACTTTTACACGAATTCGCTCATTATATCATTGGAGACATCGATGCCCTGCTCCGTCAGAGCCAGCCGGCTTCCGGAGAGGAACATCAGACCTTCGTCTATATATTTCTTTATCAGTTCAGCCCTGTCCTTATATACACGAAAGAACGATTCGCCAAAACGCTCTTCGAAAGCCCGGGTGTCCACTCCCTGCCTGGTCCTCAGCGCCGTGAAGACAAAAATACCCATTGCATCTTCTTTTGAGTCAAAGACATAAGATCTCTGGTCAGTCGCTGAACGGCCGCTCTCGATCAGATCCAGATAATCATCCAGACGGTCCACATTCTTGCTGCGGCTTCCTTTGATGTATGAATGCGCTCCCGGACCGGCGCCGAGATAGTCTTTCATGCTCCAGTATTTAAGATTGTGCCGGCACTCATATCCGGAAAGAGCCCAGTTCGATATCTCATAATGGTCATATCCGCCCTGCCTCAGCAGATCCGCCGCCGCGTGATACATCCTGCTTTCTTCTTTCTCGTCAGGCACATCCAGTATCCCGCTCTTGTACTCCTCGTAAAAAATCGTGTCCTCCTCAAGCTGCAGACCGTAGAGCGAAATGTGCTCCGGCTTCATTTCTATTATACTGCTTACAGACTCCAGCACGTCTTTCAGAGTTTGCTCAGGAACACCGAACATCAGATCGATATTGATATTTTCAAAGCCTGCTTTTCGCGCCTGCTCAAAAGCCCTGCCGACATCACTGCTTTGGTGCACCCTGCCCAAAGAGTCCAGTATCCTGTCATTCATTGACTGAGCACCCATAGAAAGTCTGTTTATCCCGGCCTGCCTGTAAGCCGCAAGTTTTTCGTATGTCAGCGAATTGGGATTGCTCTCGATAGTGACCTCAATATCATCTGCGCTTTTACCGTCATCCGCAGCTCCTTGTCCCGAAAAGAAACTGTCTCGTATGCAGTCCATGATCCTTTTGATTTTTTCACCATCAAGAAGTGAAGGCGTTCCTCCTCCAATGAATATTGTATCAGGAGTATAGATGCTGCTGAATTTTTCGTTGTATCCGCTTATCTCTTTGCATAGAGCCGCTGTATATCTTTCATACAGCTCTTCACCAAATCCCGGAAACGACAGAAAGCCGCAATAACGGCACTTTCTCTCGCAAAATGGTATATGTATATAAAGTCCCAGCTTTTCACTCATTGATATTTTACCTGCCATACTTTATTCGCTCCTGTCCCCGATACAGCAAATTATATATCAATCAGGAATTTATTTCATCCATATTCGATCATAATTCAGATATTGATCTCACATCAAAACTGTTATTTCCCTGTTTGAAATCCCTCTTTTGTGGTAATCCGTATCTATAAGAAAAATGTAGATTATGATCCGAAACAAAGTTATAATCAATAAACACCAGTCAATATATTAAATAACATATTAAAATGAAAAAGCTGATCATAACTATGTAAGCGTTTACAGGAGGAAAACAAAATGGAAGTAAAGACAATAACAAAAGATAATTTCGAAGCAGAAGTTCTGAAAGCTGAAAAGCCGGTTTTGCTTGACTTCTGGGCAACATGGTGCGGACCCTGCAGAATGGTAAGCCCGATCGTTGATGAGATCGCCGCCGAAAACGACGGCATCATAGTAGGAAAAGTAAATGTTGACGAAGAGCAGGAACTGGCAGCACAGTTTGCAGTAATGTCCATCCCTACTCTGATGGTATTCAAAGATGGTGAGCTTGCGAACAAGCAGGTAGGCGCAGTTCCGAAAGAAGCGATCCTTTCAATGCTGTAAGATGTTCTGAAACATTTGACTGCATTCTATAAAAATACCCCCGCGTCATCTGATATGATACCTTATCTTCAAACGCGGGGTTTTCTATTATAGTCTGATCATATTCGGTTTTCTGTTCTCAAATGTCGCCAGATATCTGAAGCCGTGGCTTCTTAAAATTTCAGCTGCGCGCTCGTATTCATGCCCCAGATCCTCCGGCCTGTGAGCATCCGAGCCGATAGTCACGATCTCTCCGCCCAAATCATGATACATCTGAAGGAACTCTCCGGCCGCATGTGTGCGGTCTCCCATGCCATAACGAAAGCTCGACGTATTGATTTCAATACCCTTTCCGTCCTCAACTGCCATCTTTATAACAGCCTCACAGATATCCATGCAGTCAGAATAATCCAGCTCGAACGGCACATAACGGTCGACTACATTAAAATGCCCGATAACGTCATAGTCTTTGAACTTTGAAAGGCAGGTAAGCATATATTTGTAAAAATCCGGGAGGACTTCTTTTTCATTCATACTGTTATAATCCGCCGTGTAAAGATCATACCCGCAAAAGCAATGGAACGATCCGATTATATAGTCATAATCAAAAGCGGCCGCCTCAGCCCTGCACTTTTCCAGAGTTTCGCCATCCTGGATGCCGATCTCGATGCCCTTTACGATCTTGATCCTGCCCGCATATTCCTGCTGCTTTTCAATCAGCATTTTGTGATATTCCGGAAAATCGGGAACGAACTCGTAGTTCGGATCAGGATAATCAGGATCATAGTGATCAGTTATGGCAAGTTCAGCGATCCCTGTGTCTATCGCCCTTTCGATCATTGAGTCGACAGGCGCCTCAGAGTCTTCTGAAAAAATTGTGTGTGTATGATAATCGTATATCATTGTGCCCTCCTTATCGCTGACTGTGAAGGTTATAATGCAGATCCCGTTAAACAGAACAGCCCGATTTTTTTT
>CADCRD010000145.1 GCA_902803725.1 uncultured Eubacteriales bacterium | reverse complement strand
TTGTCGCCGGAAAGGGCAGCGCTTCTCGCAGAAGGATATTTTCTGATGCGGGCGCTGATAACATCGTTCTTTGTGTTGTAATTGTAGTTGGAAGCGATCGTGTTGATCAGCCTGCTGAAGGCATTGTACATTGCTTCATAAGCAGCTTTGCGCACGCTGCGGTCTTTACTCTGCATGAATTTGATGTAATTGCCATGGGACATCTCAACATTGTTTCCGCCTTCATCTGTAATCGTGCCAAATTTAATGTCGGCATTGTTCAGCATTGTGAATATGTCGCTCGTTGCCTGCGTCACTTCGGACATCTGAGCAAGCAGATTTTCTGACTCTGCAGAAAGAACATGTTCTTTCTGTCTGAATGTGTCTTCCAGCATAAAGCGATATATCTTAAGCTCATCCATTTCGTCCGTCATTTTGAGGATGTCTTCTTTCTCATAAGAGAGCAGTTCGGGTGTGAAGAATGCTGTCTTTGCCGAAGCCTGTGCCAGCGCAGCCATGGCTCTGTCCGCCATTGACTGGTATTTTTCGACTCTGTTGTCTTCATCTCTTCTCATGCGGGCGTATACAAAGACACGCTCCAGCTTTTGCCATGTCTCGCTCTGCAGTCTCAATGCTGCCAGCAGCGTCTGTGCATCCTCGCCCAGCCGGCCTTCAAAAGAGGACAGCTGACCAGCCAGCGTCAGACCATCTTTGAGGTCAGCTTCCCACTGTTCATCTGATGCGTACATATCTTCTATATCCCATTTGTATTTATCAGGGATCTCGCTTCTTTGTTTTATGTTAGTGCTCATTTTTGATCTCCTTTTTATTTTTATCTATTATACGTCATTTCATTTCAGCCGTCACCAGAAAATGCACGACGCGCGAAAATACAAAGAAGTCAGAAAATTATTGTTTTGAATTGCAGCAATACAAAGCAAGAATTAACATAAGAATCACGTAAGCTCAGTCATTTGGCTTATATACTGAGTGACCAACAATCTGACTAAGTATAAATGTGAAAAAGAGAAAGGTCCCGTTAGTGGCAAATTCGAAGAAAAATCGATTTTCTCTAAAACTCCTCCCTATATTTGCCATTAGTTGTAAAAAATCACCTCGTAAAGGATGAAAAGAAGTCATTAAAATATTTTGTAAGACAAAACTGTTAACATAAAATTGTAAAAAAGGCTTATGTGAAATTAAATGCGCTATATAATTAGAA
Organism: uncultured Eubacteriales bacterium; assembly: GCA_902803725.1. Lineage (GTDB taxonomy): Bacteria > Bacillota > Clostridia > Peptostreptococcales > Anaerovoracaceae > UBA3738. The sequence goes on along the minus strand of CADCRD010000145.1, from coordinate 1,592 downwards.
AAAAATTAAAAAAATCCTTTTTTGCCACTAACAATTTCGTTGTACCTGTCTGCCGAACCTCGAAATATTACGTGACAAAGCAATCCGGAACGATCAAACAGAAATCTGTACCTGTAAAAAGTGATACGGTCGGATTATCGAACAGATTCGATAGCCGGAAGTGTTGAAATTTTCATTGAGAAAATCAAAAAAGAGATGCGAAGGGAAATACGGAATGCGAGTCAAACCAAAAGTGTTCTCAGATGCAACTCTTCATTATTTGTAAACCAGAGCATGTTTAGATGTTGAATTGTGGCTCTGATATAGATTAAAATAAGTTTATAAAGGTCTTGATCAGGACCAAATAAATAAATCATTAAGTCTCACAATGTCAACGCTAAGAAAACGTAATAGCAATATAACGAGGAGGAAAATATGTGTACAGCAGCAACTTACATGACTAAAGATCTTTATTTTGGCAGAACATTTGATTATGAGTTTTCATATGGAGAGGAAGCGGTAGTCACACCGGGTAATTACGAATTTGCTTTCAGAAAAATGGGTGTGATGAAAACGCATTTTGCCATGATAGGAATTGCTTTTGTTGCCGGAGATTATCCGCTTTATTACGAGGCGGTCAATGAAAAAGGTCTGGGAATGGCGGGTCTCAACTTTGAAGGGAATGCTGACTACAAAGAAGAGACCGAAGGAAAAGATAATATTGCACCATTTGAATTTATACCATGGATCCTTGGTCAGTGCGAAACGGTTGCGGCTGCGCGCATGCTCCTGGAAAAGATCAATCTGGTGGACATCCCGTTCAGTGAACAGCTGCCTCTGTCTCCGCTTCACTGGATGATCTCGGACAAAGAAGAGACAATAGTTGTTGAATCGGTTAAGGATGGCCTCATAGTTTATGATGATCCGGTTGGTGTAATGACGAACAATCCGACGTTCGATAAGCAACTGTTCAGTCTCAACAACTTCAGGCACCTTCAGGCTGCAACGCCTCAGAACACTTTTGCTCCCGGGGTCGGTCTGGATGCTTACAGCAGAGGAATGGGCGGTATGGGTCTGCCGGGCGATCTGTCGTCACAGTCACGGTTTGTCAGAGTTGCTTTCACAAAGATGCACTCGTTGTCTGCTGATGACGAGATGTCCAGTGTAAGTCAGTTCTTTCACATTCTTGAGTCAGTAGCGCAGTCCCGCGGATTGTGTGATCTTGGCAACGGGAAATATGAGATCACTATTTATACTTCCTGCTATAATACTGCGAAGGGTATCCTGTATTACAACTGCTATGACAACCATCAGATCTCGAAAGTCGATATGCACAAAGAAGATCTTAATGGCAGCAGGCTGGTGAGATATCCATTGATAACACAAGAGCAGATCAGAGAGATCAATTAGATGTGAACAGCAAGGCAAGGCGGCGAAGACCTTGATAGATTATCGTTAAAAATAATGAAATTAACAAAGACCATATATTCCCTTGATTTGGACAATATGAACCAGCGTTTCCTTGTCGGGAAACAGCTGGCAGTTCTTGCAGATTTTCACAATAGTAATCCGGGTCCAATTTTGGATATTCTGAGAAATGATATCCCTGATGC
>CADCRD010000144.1 GCA_902803725.1 uncultured Eubacteriales bacterium | reverse complement strand
GAGACGATACTCTTGATCGGATGCGGCGACAGTTATGTCGAACTTGCCAGCGAAAATAAAGATAACCTGCCCGAAAACGTCATCGCGCCGTACATCGACAGTGATATGATGAAAGACCTGATCCACAAGGAAAAATTCTATGCCATGTGCGAAGAGGCAGGCGTGGATTATCCGGATACATTTGTTCATAAAAAAGAAATGGGAAGAGACTTTGAGCTTCCATTCGAGCCGCCTTTCATCATCAAACCATCGAACGGCATCGAATACTGGCGCCACCCCTATCCGACTCAGGAAAAAGTCTACAAAGCCAAAACACTCGACCGCCTTTTAGAGATACTCGATGACATTTACGGCTCCGGCTACGATGACTCAGTCATCATCCAGAACTTCATACCCGGCGACGACACTTACATGCGCGTGCTGACAAACTACTCAGACAAACACGGCAAAGTCAAGATGATGTGCCTCGGACATGTACTGCTGGAGGAACATACACCGCACGGTGTCGGCAACCATGCAGTGATCATAACTGAACGCAATGAAGAACTCGAAGAGAAATTCAAACGGCTCCTCGAAGGCATGAACTATGTGGGTTTTTCGAACTTTGATATCAAGTATGATCAGCGCGACGGAAAATTCAAAGTTTTCGAGATCAATACCCGGCAGGGCCGCAGCAATTATTATGTCACCGGCTCAGGAGCCAATGTGGCCAAATACTATGTCGACGATTACATCTATGACAAGGAAATGGAGTTCAAACCTGCCGACAAGGAAAACCTCTGGCTGGTCGTGCCGAAAAAGGTGGCTTTCGAGTATATCAAACCCGAGGAATACCGCCAGCGCATGAAAAAGCTTTTTGATGAAGGCAAATACGTGAATCCGCTGATCTACGATAAGGACCGCGGCCTCATCCGCAGACTGCGCATCTGGAAAAACATGCACAGACATTACAAAAACTTTGCGACGTATATGCCAAAATAAGCGTGAAAGATTGTGCGGGAAATAACCTGCTGAAATGATTCTTCATTCGCCGTCAAAAACAGAGAAGACAATTATATCCGACGAGGACAAAATAATGAAAGAAGAAAACGGAAAAATCTTAGGAGTTATCGGAGGCATGGGACCGCTGGCAACACAGCTGTTTTACCGCATGGTCATCGAATCAACGGATGCCGGGCGCGACCAGGATCATATCAACATGATAATCCTAAATCATGCCACTATGCCCGACCGCACCACAGCGATCATGGACGGTACGATCGACAAAGTCCTTGACAAGCTGGCTGCGGACGCGCAGTACCTGGTCGACGGAGGTGCGACATGCATCGCCATCCCCTGTAATACGACTCATGCCGTGCTGGACAAACTCCAGGAAAGAGTCAGTATACCAATCATCAATATGGTCAAATCGACTGCAGAATATGTAAGCAGCCAGGTCGCGGGTCCAATCCCCGGCAATGAACATGCCAATAGTTTTGTTCAGCCCGAAAAACACATTGTCGGAATCATGGCGACCAGCGGCACGATAAAGATGGAACTCTACCAGAATGCATGCCGGCAGTTCGATCTTGAGCCGGTCGTTCCCAGCCCGGAAAAACAGGAGCTTGTCATGAAAATGATCTACGATGGTGTCAAGAACGGAGGCCCGGTAAGCTTTGAAGATTTCGAATCAGTTGCCGGAGAACTGCAGGACATGGGCGCTGAAAAAATCATCCTCGGCTGCACAGAACTGTCCGTGATCCGCGAGTTGTTCTCTCTCAGAGATTTTTATGTCGATGCCATGCAGGTGCTTACCGACCGTGCCATCGAGTTGTGCAGATAATAACCAATTGCATAGAAAAGAAGCAAGCTTTTATCAGGCTTGCTTCTTCATTTTTTCTCTACTTTTTTGCTTTGAATCTCTTAGCATTACCCCACTTGCCACATTGCTTGACCGAGTAGCCTTTGGTGTAAACGATCACTGTGTAGGGCCGGATGCCAATATAATAATTCTTCTTTGCCTTAAGTTTTTTGATGGTATATTTTTTCTTTTTGGCGCCTTTTACGACCACCTTCTTCGCCTTGCTGAAATTTGTCTTTGTGCTGTAAATTATTTCATAACCGGTGACGCCGCTTACCGGTTTCCAGCTGATAACAGCCTTGCGTTTTTTCTTTGCCCTGACTTTAAATTTCTTTACCTTTTTGTTTGCGGCAATCAGGATCTTTTTTTGAAAAGCGGCCTTGGTGGTCACCGTGATTGTCGCTCCGCCGGACTTAGCTGAACCGACAGAGGATCCTTCACGCTGTTTTTGCAGATTCGTCTTGACCTGAGCCATGGCCGCTTTGAATTTTTTCACAGCTGAATTTACTGCACTGATCGAAGAAGCTGCAGCGATCTGGGATTTTGCAGTTTTTATAAGCTGATTGACCTTAGTCAGTTCGCTTCCACTATAATCACTCAAAACCACCTTGCCCAGCTCTGCCGTGGCAAACTCGCGCATCTCTGCAGTTGCCTCAGGATATGAGAAATCTTTGTCTGCCAGCCTCAGTCTGGCGTTGATGTCACCTGAGTTTTGGAATGGCGAGTTGATTTTTTTTGTTTCTTCATCGTATCTGAAAGTGATCCTGGTCGTTCCCTGGCCCCATTTGCCTTCGATAATATAAATATTTGTAGCAGTCTGGCTGTCACTGCGCCCCTTCAGGAACAGCTTGTTCGGCTCACCGACTGTGCCTGTGTCGCAGTTCGTCACATCGACAAGATAGTTGCTGCTGCCCAGTCTGACGACATTCCACATATGATCTCCTGCACCTGTGCCACCGCTCATCGTGCCGGTCACCATCAGGCATTCGATGCCGGCGCAGTCACACAAATACCTGAACGCCTTGGAATAACCTTCGCATACAACATTCGTGCCTGAACTGCCGTCAAATACATTTACCATCTGCCAGACATCGCCGTATTTTGCACTGGCATAATTACTGTTGTACGCAACAGCACTGCATATCTTTTTTCTGAATAACAGCAGCTTCTGATAATCTTTGCTGTATTTCGAATTTGCTTCTCTGACCCATGCGGCCGCAGTACTCGCGGCATTCTTCGCGCGGTTAACCTTGCTGCTGTTCAAATCGAAAGTCCCTGTAGCACCGGTCGAGCTGTAATCAGCCGAGACGCGCATGTTTACAGTCAGCTGGATATTGCTTATAACTTTATTTTTGTTCGAATTCGTTGATAATTTCAGGCCGCTGCCCATATTGTAGTTGTACCCGGCAGTAATATCGAACCAGTAAAAATCGTAAGGCAGATCAGCCAACAGTGCTTTGACGACCCTCTCCAGATCAAGATCGTTTACCGCGAGAAGCTGCTCCGGATAAAGCGTATTTCTGTTATTCCTTTTAACGACAAATGTGTTATATTCACCTAATGTATATTCAGATTTGATCATGGGCTTGCTGCTGTCATAGCCGGACTCTACATGATCGATAGTGATCTTTGAACTGCTGACAGTCCCGTTTGCGATTTTTTTGATCTTGCTTTTAAGATTATTGTACAGACGTTTACTGTTGTCGCTCAGGCACAAAGTCGAATCAGCCTGAGTACCGGCACTCGCCGTCTTCATGGCAGCAGACTTCGCAGCCCGCCTGACCGTGATCGGCCTGATGCTGTTATCTGCTTCAGCAGTCTGCTGAAGCATGAATTTTTCCAGCAGGATATCGCCATTTGTAAACTTGCCGTCCTGTACCGCTTCGGAATCTTCAGGAAGATCATGTGCAGAGATGCTCGCCCTGTCAGTACCGCTGACGATTCCGTCCTTTTCATCAACTGTCACTTGAGCCTGATTGCTGCCCGTATTT
>CADCRD010000143.1 GCA_902803725.1 uncultured Eubacteriales bacterium | reverse complement strand
GATTTTGAGTGGTGGAGCATACGGGGCTCGAACCCGTGACCTCTTGACTGCCAGTCAAACGCGCTCCCAGCTGCGCTAATGCCCCAGAATATTTTAAATATTTAAGAGCCGTCTGCTCTTTCAGCAGTATTGCTGCAAACGGCTCTTTTTGTGGAGCCACTCGCCGGGATCGAACCGGCCACCTGCACGTTACGAATGTGCTGCTCTGCCAGATGAGCTAGAGTGGCGAACTACCTAAATATATTACTATCTTCGGGCTCTTAAGTCAATATCTAAACACAGATTTACCCCAATGGGCTGATCGGGCTGATCAGCCCCGTTCTTGTTTATTGGTTATACGTCCGAATATCAAATATATTCGTATTCGCATCCGCTGAACTTGGTGTCAAATTTACAGATACTGTGATATGGGCAGTAATTGCATGCTGCCCTGCTCTCAGTTTTTCCTGAAGATGAAAATGATGATTTGCTGTAGCTGCGTTTCGGTCTGATCTTTATATCTCCTTCCATTATTCCGGCGCACATCTCATCGATTTTTTCGTTCACGGCATCGACCAGTTCGTCAAACTCTTTGCGCTTTTTCAGCCCTTTGCCGCCCGTAAATACTTCTGAAGAGCCACCGTCTATTTTCTCGATGACCGCGCTTTCATTCAAAACCAGACCTGCCATTTTGAATTCTTTCCTCAATGCTTTTTCAATATCATCTTTCGCTTTGGCTGCATCTACTGTCGGATCCTTCAGGTTGTAATAAAATGTTGCAACAGGATCATAGCCGTTTACAGATGCCGCTCTCATATACATCATAAGCTGGATCTTCCAGCCTGCTCTTGCTTCTTTTTCATCGAACTTTTCATTGCCTGATTTGTAGTCAATGATCTTGGACATATTGTCAGGCATTATGTCCATCCTGTCGATCTTTCCTTCGACCATAACTTTGCCGCTGCCGGTGTCTATCTCAACAGGCGCCAGACGTTTACCGCGTCCGAACTCAACTTCACACATCATATCTTCAGTCTTGCTTCTGCGTATGTGTCCTGTCATCATCCAGGCGCTCTCAGCACATACTTTTTTCATCCTTTTCAATCGATATTCTTCGGATTTACTATCATGCATGAGACCATCTTTATACCCGGATGCCAGTTCATCCATTATCCTGCCGATGCGCCCCTCACATTCCTCACGTGTCATGGTCATCCACGGCGATTCTTCTGATGTCAGAGAATCCGCGCGCAAGTCAGCCGCTTCATGATTCAGTTCACGGCTGAACAGATCCAGGCACCTGTGATGCAGATCGCCCATCTCAAGACCTCCTACTTCGTAGATGCTTCTTTCCCTGGCCCTGAGTCCATAGTGAAGAAAATGCGCAAAAGGACACCCGCTGTATTTTTCCAGCCGGGTAGGTGATACAGCCAGAACAGGTACTTCCTCTTTTCCCTTTTTGCGCAAATACAATTCTCTTACATACCGTGCTTCGACTTTATCGATGCGCCCGTCATATGCCATGCCTTTTTTGATCGATCCCAGCATTTCCGGCTCATTATCTTCATACCAGTGATATACGCTGCGCCAGATCTGTTCTTCGCCGGTCATATCCCGGACATCTTTTCCCTTGCTGTCTTTTTCCGGAATAAGCTTGTTTTCTTCAGACAGCTCATCCTGTTGTCTGCCCTGTTGTTTCGCTGTTTTCATTGCCTGAGTCAAATGTATCAGTGTGCTTTCAGGAGAACCTATCATTTCCCATGGATCACCTTCGGCAAATATATCTCTTCTGACCTTAACATCCGGGAACATTTTTCTTATCCGCTCGAATATCAGCGAAGGCCTTCCTGATTCACTTTCACCTGAGTTCTCTGACATACTCATATACAGTTCACATTCCGGGCGGGAAAGATTCCTGTAGATCGCCAGCCTTTCCTCAGCAGCACGCAGTTCATCCGTCTTCAGCAGATGCCTTCCCGAAACTTCCATCAGAGTCTGTCTTTCCTTTTCAGACAAGAGACCGCTGCCCTGTGATGTCATCGGAAGGATCCCTTCATTCGCTGCAAGGACCATGACTGATTTAACATGCCCACTGCGTGTTCTCTGCATGCTGCCCATGATCAGGCCATCCAGTGCGGGAGGCAGAACACCTATTTCAACAGCTTTGATACCGGACTCCAGCAGTTTGTAAAACGAAGGAGCATCAATGTTCTCTTCGCCGAGGATCTCGACCAGCTGATCCAGCACACCCACGAGTCTGTTCCAGACCTGTGCAGTCTCAGCAGCTTTTTCCAGCTCGCCGCGCCTGATCTGATTTTTGACCATTCCATCCAGTTTCTCAGGCACACTACCTGCACCAATTATGCAGTTTTTTTCATCTGTGCTGTTTCCTGCCGGACTATCCTCAAGAAAATCATACAGAGCCGTGACTTTACCTGTCACTGTCCTTTCGGCCTTGTATTTCTCATGAAAAGCCATCACAGGTTCCGCTGCCCTTTTTCTCAGTTCTTCCAGTCTGCCGAAAGTTTCCTCTTCAAGATCATCCTTTCCTTTATAAAATGGTTTTTTCCACTGAGCACCATCGATCCTGTAATCGATCACGTAATTTTCCAGTTCTTCGATCTCATCACGGTCAAATCCGGCAAGGCCGGTCTTGAGCATGCTGATCATGTCTTCACCCCGGTAACCTTCAGCGATCACCTTCATCAATGACAATATATATACTGCTGCAGGGCTCGACAGTATGCTGCGTTTTTCATCAGCAAACAGCTTTATCCCATAGCGTCTGAATGCCTGCTTGTATATTTCTGCACGAGTGCCCTTATCGTTGCAGATGATCATGATGTCACGATAAGCATACCCTTTATCACGCACCAGATGCATGACATGAGCCGCTGCCGTCTCAGCCTCAGCATACACACTGGCAGCACGTACCAGTGTCACCTGTCCTCTGCTCTCTTCCTCATATGCTTTCGGCGGCATGGCGTAAAGTGATTTTTCAATATGCTCCAGTTCAGTTCCGGATGTGCCGCGGTGATATCTGTCCGGTATCCTTCTGATATCAGCACGGACATTGACGTTCTCCGCCGCTCTCTCTATACGTTCGATCGTTTCACGCACCGCCGCAAACAGATTTTCATCACGTCCGCCCTTATCATATGTCAAAACTATGTTGACACCGCGCGAGTATTTTATCAGCATCTCCAGCGCCTGCAGATTTTTCGGGGAAAAGACATCAAAACCATACACCCAGAACAAAGATTCCTTCACTGTCCTGCTTTCAGCTATGTTTTTTACAAAGAGTCCTGCCAGATCTTCAGTGTCAATATAATGCCCCTCTATGACCTTTTCATATCTTTCGTATATTTTTGCGATCTCTGACAGTTTCCGGCTGAACAATCTGCCGCGGGTCTTTTTCCCTGCACCATCATCCGGATCTTCGCTGATCTCAGCCAGCTCTTCAGGCCTGATGCCGCATTGCTTGAGCTCTGAGATCATGTTATTTGCCATTTCAAGGAAATTCGCGCTGCTGCGATATTTACCGTATACATCCAGCTCTGCGGCACAGTCGTTCATTACTTTTGTAAGCAGCATATGTCTGCCCTGCTTGTCTATCATCGGCAGCCCCCGGCCGCCTGTTTCGCCAATGACCTTGTCACTCAGCCTGGAAAAGGAAAGCACATCGACATCCATCAGGGACTGCGTGTTAAGATAATGAAAAGCATCTTTCTCCGCCTGCAGAGAAAACTGATCCGGAACCAGCAGTATCGTGTTCGGTTCTATATTATCGAATATGAATCTGTCGCGGTCCATGCACTCGCGCCCGTAAAAAATATTCAGCATATCCTGCTCCATTGATTTGAACGATCTTTTTTGATTATAACCTTTTATCTGACATTCAGCTTAGCCTTCTGTTATTCAGATG
>CADCRD010000142.1 GCA_902803725.1 uncultured Eubacteriales bacterium | reverse complement strand
AGACAGGAAATATTTTATCGATTATGAACTGTACTGTTTTCGTTCCCCTGAACTCATTTACCGCCATTCTTCCGATAATGTCAGCCACCGGATCGCTGAACACCAGCTCGCTGTACCTGTCTGCTGCAAAGAAAGCCACACATTCGATGGTTCTGCCGTTTCTTTCGGCGAGGAATTTCAGATGATTTTTTCCTGTGCCTATCAGGGCAGCCCTCCTGATCTGCATGCTTTCAAGTTTGAACGCCGGCTTTTCATTTGCATTGCCAAACGGCTCCATGCACTCTATTTCCATCGCAGTCCTGAGCGTCACATCCTCAGGCTCAATTATCATATCATAATGGCCTTTGTCCTCGAGCAGATCCGGCTCTTCGTCCAAAAGCTTTTGCATCTCCATCTCCAGCGCTGCTCTGAATTCATCCAGCTGCTCCTGTGAGGCCAGCGTCAGACCGCACGCTGCCGAGTGCCCTCCGAACCTGTCAAGAAAATCCCTGTGTCCTGATACGACATTATAAAGATCTATACCTTCGATACTGCGCCCGCTGCCTTTCAGCCTGCCTTCTTTTTCTGTCAGAACGATGACCGGTCTGTTCAGCGCATCAGCCATCTTTCCCGCAACGATCCCGACGATCCCTTCATGGGCATTATCGTTTCGGACAACAGGCAGCAGACTGTCAGGGCACTGCTGTCCGGCAAGGACCATACTGGAATTAAAAGCCTGTTCCTGAACGCTCTTTCTTTCGGAATTGTACTCTGCCAGCAGCTCTGCTCTTTTTTTTATATCAGCTCTGTCGTCTGCCTGAAGGAATTTAAGGGCTTCGTATGCATCCGCGATCCTGCCGGCCGCATTGATGTGAGGAACTATCCCAAAACTGACACCATAAGAATCAAGAGTCCTGTAATCTCTGGATATCAGTTCCAGGAGCATTCTTATATTATCACGCCTGCCTGTCCTTATATCATAAAGACCGTATTTTGCTATTGTCCTGTTCTCATCGACAAGAGGGACCACATCTCCTATGGTCGCTATTCCGACGATGTCCAGCAGTCTCAGGATCACAGATCTGTCAAACCCAATGCTGCGCTGCAGCGCCTGAGATAATTTATAAGCGACCCCGCATCCGCACAGACCTTCAAACGGATAATCACAGTCTTTCTGTTTTGGATCTAAAACGATGCAGTCAGGTATTTCATCTCCGGGATTATGATGGTCCGTTACGATCACATCCATCCCCAGCTGCCCGGCATATCTGACCTCTTCAGCCTGAGATATCCCGCAGTCGACAGTGATCAGAAGATCCGTTCCTCTTGCTGCGATCGTCTCTATTGCTGATTTTTTCAGACCGTACCCTTCTTTGAATCTAGATGGGATGTAGTTGTCGATTTTATCTGCATCAGTCAGCTGCCCGAGCACTTCAGTCAGCACATAGATCGAAGTCACACCGTCACAGTCATAATCACCGTATATGCATATTCTGCTGCCTTTGCTGATGTGATCTCTGATCATATCAACAGCAGGTTTCATTCCTTTCATCAGGAACGGATCGTATGTCAGCTGAGGCTTCATCGAAAGATATTCTTCTATCTCTTTCTCGCCTGTTATTCCCCTTTTTTCTAATAATTCTCTTACTATTCTGCTGATTTCCATTTGTATCGTCTTTTATCGTATTAGGATATCTTTTTTCCCGGCGCATTGGTCTGCGGTTATTTCTTCAGTAATTTCAGCGGATCCATCAGCTTGCCGTTCATCTGAACTTCAAAGTGGCAGTGCGTTCCCGTAGACGGACCAGTGCTGCCGGCTAATGCGATCACATCTCCCCGTTTGACTTTCCTGCCAACCTCTGCAACCAGTTTACTGTTGTGTGCATACAGCGTAGCCAGACCTCCGCCATGAGAGATCATGACATAATTGCCGTAACCTGAACTGTACGCCGATCTGATGACCACTCCGTCGCAGGCGGCCAGAATGTCAGCACCTGTATATGTCGGGATATCTATCCCTCTGTGAAGCTCTCTTCCATGAAACGGACAGTTTCTGTATCCGAATCCGGACGAGATCCTGTGACTGGAAGGACAAGGCCATGACAGCTTGCCGCCTTTATAACTGCCCGGGCCAGCTGCGAACAGATAAGCACTGGCCAGAATAGTATCATTCTGCTCATCCATCTTTTTCAGCTGTTCCGCATACATTTTCTTTTGTTCTTTCTGAGCCTTTTTTAATTCTTTCCCTTTTTTGACCAGTTCCTTATATTCCTTTTCCAGTTTTGCAATGGCCCGTTCATCATTCTTATATATCCTCTCCAGCATATCCGTATTGCTTAACATATCACCAATATTTTCCGAGTTCAAAACAACATCCAAAAAACCTGTGCTGCCGCTCTTGTAGATCATCCTCAGTCTGCCAGCGACCTCTTTCTGCTTTTTCTTCAGTTTTTTGGACTGCGCATCTTCCTTTTTCTTAAAGGCATCTATCTTGTCCTGCATTTCTTTGAGCCTGGCATCTATTGCTGCCATTTCACGCTCCATCTGCTGGATCTGGTCTTCAAGGCCTATGGCTTTTTCTTCATCTTCCTCGCTCAGATTTGCATTCTTTGCGGCCGTTTTGACCTGATCTTTTCCTCCGGTGTTTTTCTTTTTGCTGCTCTTTTGGTTCCGGTCATTATTTTTCACATTCACATCACTGCCGCTGTCTGATGATGAGTCTGATGCCTGGACCGAATCAGAATTGCCGCTGCCGTTGCTGCTGTCATTGCCTGCGGGAGTGTTCTGACCGTTCCCGCCGGATCCATCGCCTGACTGACTGCCGGACTGATCAGTCTGATCCTGCTGTTGTTCCTGCTGAGGACCCGGATCTTCGCCGCCGGACGCAGCATCATCATTCGCAGCAAAAGAACAAGTCATCGTCAGCGCGAATACCAGAATGACCGCTATTGATATTGAGATGATATTTCTTTTCATCATATCTTAATGAATTCCCATGCTCTGTATCTGCTATAACTGTTAATTGATAATATATATCATGTCTTTACGATCCATGATCCCTATACATTCAGGAACCTGCGCATCGATATCATGCTTCCCAGAGCGCCTATTCCGGCGCCCATCACCAGGAACACCGCCAGCAGTATCAGCGACAGATCCCAGGCGGATACCATCGGCACCGACAGCACCTTCACCAGCCCGTCACCTGCCGCGGCAGCTGCCCGCCCGTAAATGACAGCCACCAGCGCTGCCGATATTACGGCTGACACTGTCCCGATCATCACACCTTCCAGCATGAAGGGACCTCTGATGAACCAGTCAGTTGCTCCGACATATTTCATGATTGATATCTCTTCACTGCGGCTTTGCACTGTCAGTTTTATCGTATTGGATACCACAACTATCGAAATGATGATCAGAAAGATTATGATTATTATCCCGGCTATTTCAAGGCCGTTCGTGAATCTGATCAGTTTGTCGACCGTATCCTTGTAATACCGGATATCTTCTGTTCCTTTTAACGATTCTGCCTTTTTTGCGACCTTTCCCGCCTTTTCTATATCTTTGACTGTGATCACGAGAGAATCGGGAAGAGGATTTTCAGTCAGAGAATCCAGCAGATAACCACTGTCGCCCCATCTCTTTTTCAGTATTTTCATTGCCTGATCTTTGGAGCGGTATTTTACATTTTTTACGTTCGGCCACTTGCTGATATCATCTCTGGCCTGCATGATCTCTGTTTTTTCCGTCTTGTCCAGATAAAAAACTTCGATACTGTTATAGTCATCCCGGACGCTGTCCGCGATCCTGCCGGTATTTACGATCATCACAAAGAACAGACCCAGTATCAGCATCATTGCAGTGATCGCAAAGACCGAAGCCGCCGTCATTCCTTTGTTTCTCTTCAGCTGTTTTACCGCCTGTCCGCATGCATACCTGAATCTGTTCATATCAGCCCTGTCCGCCTCCGCTCCAGTCAAAATCAATTTTTAAACCGGGATCTGTTTTCCCGGCCGGCATGCCGGCGCGCGATCCGATGTTATATGATCCGATATGATCGCCCGTTATTCTGCCATTCTCCAGGGTGATCACCCTTTTGCTCATCCGGTCGACAATGTCCCTGGCATGTGTCACCATCAGGATGGTAGTACCTGTTGAATTGATCACAGAAAGAAGCCTCATAATATCAAAAGCTGTATCCGGATCGAGATTTCCGGTAGGCTCATCGCAGATCAGGACCTTGGGCTTGTTGATGATCGCTCTTGCGATCGCTGCTCTCTGCTGCTCGCCGGCAGATAATCCACCTGGATATCTTTCGCTGCAGCCCTCTATGCCCATCAGTTTCAGCGCCTGCGGGACCCTGTTTTCTATTTCTTCCCTGCTGTGGTGCATTATTTCCATCGCGAATGCCACATTCTCAAATACAGTCTTGTTTTCCAGCAAACGAAAATCCTGAAAAACGATCCCCAGTTCTCTGCGGTAAGCAGGGATCTCTTTTCTTGTCAGTGTTGTCACATCTGTATCGTTAACGAAGATACTGCCGCTGTCAGCATTTATTTCCTTTAGGATCAGCTTGATAAGCGTTGTCTTGCCTGCACCGCTGGGTCCTACCAGGAATACGAACTCGCCTCTTTGAATGTCCAGACTGACATCAGCCAGTCCCGTATTGTTGTCATATAGTTTTGTTACATTTTCAAATCTGATCATAGTAACTATTATAATACCATCTTTTTGTTTAATATACCTGAAAAACTATTTTTGCGATTTTTTAGAACATATGTTCTTTTCAATATTGTACGTCTCTGTTATCCATTTGTCAACTTATTGCGCTTACTCGCCGGCCTCATCCTGCTCCTGCTGCAGCGTCTTTACATACGCCCAAAGATCTTCTCCTCCTGAAACCATATAATGTTCTTTCCCGACACGCAGCAGAGCTTCACCTTCAAAATCATAGCTTACTTCGGATCCGTCCTGAAGAGTGAATCTGATATGACGGTCTGCACCGCTCTTTGCAGAATCCGATTTGCTTCCGACTTTTATCTCACCGGCCAGCTCAATGATCCGCATCACATCATCGGGATCAGTGAACGTCACTTCAGGCTTTTCGCTTTCCTCATCATATGACAGAGCAACTCTTTCAGGGATCACGCTCTCTCCCAGATCATCCAGCATTTTGTCATTGTTTTTGATCTTTTCGAACATCAGGATCGAATCTGCCACATCTCCCGGAGGATCGGGATCCGGCCCGGATTCTACATTGCATCCGGTCATTATCATCATCAGACAAACAGCCGCGACAGCTGATATCAGTATTTTTTTCATTTTCAAGTGATTTCCTTCTCAATTCTTTCGTTCTCAGTTCTTCCCTTCAAGGTCAATGATGACATATTCGGATTTTGTGCCGGTCTTGAACAGGATCGCCCAGTCGGATATTCCCGAAGTCACAATAAAATCTGTCCCTTTTCTGCGCTCGTATCCATATGTCCGGTCATTGATGTTGAACCATTCGCCCGCTTTGTTGAACGGAAAGAGCTGTCCGCCGTGGGTATGACCTGACAGCACCAGATCGGCATCAGATGCGGCCTCGTTATCATAATCGTTCGGCTCGTGATCAAGAACGATCACGTACTTTTCTGTGTCAATACCCTTCAGCAGATCATCCATGCTCATTCTGTCCGGAGACACACTGCTGTCCTTTCTGCATACCACATAAAATCTGTCATCCACCAGTTCATATGAGTCAGCCAGCACATGCACGCCATTTTTCTCCAGTTCGGATTCAAGTTCCGCAGCAGTGAAATTTCTGTCATTGAACATTCCTTCATCATGATTTCCGTATGAAAACCACACTCCGTATTTTGCCTTCATTTTGCCCAGGGCAGCAGAAGCTGTCTTCATATCTTCTTTATTCGACCAGTCATCAACGTAGTCACCCGGGACCAGCACGATATCGGGGTGCTGCCTGTTTATCTTCTTCAGTTCAGCAGCAAAGCCCTTGCCGTCAAATGTCGCCCCTATATGGGAATCGGCAAACATGGCTATTTTCAGCCTGCCGACACTCTTGTCAGTCTTAAGATCATAATCCGTCTGCCATACATTATTGCAAAGATAGTACCCTGCGGAAAAATAGATGATCGTGCTGAGCAGCGCCAGCCATCCCGGCCAGTTTATCTTTGAGCTCTTTCCACTTATCTTTTCGGCTGCAAAGCCGATAATGCCAAACAGCAGGAAAAACAGAAATGTGAACACCAGCACTATCACAGCATTCGTGAAATCCATAACAAGTGCCGCTGCGGTAAAGAGAATAACGATAACACCCAGAGATATCAGTATTCCCAGCCATTTTTTACCTTCCGAAGCCTTTTGTATCAGGCCGAACCTGCAGGCAGCAACAGTCAGATAAGCTATACCTGCTATCAGCGCCGCCATCACGACCGCAAATATTATCAGCCACATAAAGATTCCTTTCTTAATACCTAAACTGTCATGACAGCATCATTACCATCATGACAGTCTGCTCACATATTCACAACAGATCACCAAAAGCACCTTTTCTCCCGAACCGGTCACCTGCCCCGGTACCGGCTCCGGTCCGGCGCTTGAAGCTGCCAAAGCTTACAGCTGTTCAACAAAATCCTCCATCACTTCGGAGATCTTGATCTGCTGCGGGCAAACCTGCTCGCAGCTGCGGCAGTGAAGACACGCGGACGGCTTTTTATCAGCCGGGTACGAACCCAGAGCCATCGGCGCGATGAATGCCATAAGACCGGCCTGCTTTGTGATCATATGCTCATTGTACAGTTCTATCAGGCGTGGTATGTCAAGACCTGCCGGGCAGTGATCCACACAGTAATGGCATGCAGTACACGGAACCTGCTTTTCATTTGCCATATCGCCTGCGATCTTGAGTAACGCCTCCATCTCTTCATCATTCAAAGGACGTGATTCCTCAAATGTTGCAATATTTTCTTTGAGCTGCTGCTCATCTGACATGCCTGAAAGGATCATTTTTATCTCAGGCTGGCTCTCAAGGAAGCGGAACGCCCACGCAACGATGCTTTCTTCAGGACGCAGCTCTTTTAAAATTTTCTCTCTTTCTTCAGTGAGACTGGCCAGCTTGCCTCCTCTTACAGGTTCCATTACCCATACCGGAATGCCGTATTCTCTGAGCAGTTCAACTTTCTGTTTGCCGTGCTGGAATTCCCAGTCCATGTAGTTCAGCTGCAGCTGGCAGAATTCTATTCTGTCGCCATAAGCTTCAAGGAATCTCTTCAGGACAGGCACATCACCATGGCACGAAAATCCCAGATGCTTGATCCGGCCGGCCTGCTTCTGTTCCCACAGATAATCCATGATGCCATACTGCGGATCCAGATACTGCTCGATATTCAGTTCACAGACATTATGGAAAAGATAAAAATCAAAATAGTCATGGCCTGTCTTTTCCATCTGTCTGGAGAATATTTCCTTTATTTT
>CADCRD010000141.1 GCA_902803725.1 uncultured Eubacteriales bacterium | reverse complement strand
GATGAACAGATGCAGCAGATCAGTGAAAAGGACAATGTCAAATATGTTGTAAAGGATGACATCCTTCTGGACAAGAGCGCATATATTGAAGATGATTATCTCAGTTTTTACGGCTACGCGTATCCTGCAGAGGCTCTGGAAGGTGAGCCGGATGTCGGGACGATCCCTGAAGGAGAAAATGACGCGGTCGTCCAGGTGGGAAAAGAAGACGGCGCCATCATGGGCGAGGAAAGTGATGTCATAGGCAAAAAATGTTCTTTGATGAGCGAAGACGGGGAAACGGTCCTTGCCAGAGTCAGGATTAGCGGTATCAAATATGTCAGCGATGATGAACTAATGGAAAACAGCAAGATATTTCTTAATGAAGGAGCACTTGCTGCAATGAGAACAAATGCTTACTGCGGTCTGAGTTCGGTAAAGATCACCGCAGGTAAAAAGAAACTCAAAAGCACGCAGGAATATGACTCGTACAGGATCCTCACCAGCAAAAAGATCAAAAGAGGCACGGCGATCGTGCCTGAAGAGTTCAATGAATATTACAAAAAAGGCAAGGCAGCCGGTCAGAGGATCAGCATCAGCGTGAAGAACATGTACTTCTCCGGCAACAAACTATTTACCGTCAGGGACGTTACAACTGAAAAGAATTATAAAAAACTGATAGGAAAGGGAGCTTATGAAGATCATGTCATGGATTGCTTTATCAATCCGGCTGACTTCAGTTCGCTCTTTGAAGGCGGCATATATCAGATCAGCGTTTTTGCCGACAACAGCCATGAGGTTGATGGCGTCAGCAACGAGATGATCGGGATGGGGCTGCGCACCCTGCCGCTGAAGGATGCAATAATGGAATTCGAGGATGCAGAGGGTATTCTGGACATTGTAAGGATACCGATGCTGGCGATTCTCGTTGTTGTCATATTCTTTATCGCTTACTTTGTCACAAGACTCATACTTAAATCCAGAGACAGATACTTCTCGATAGTCAGGATGCTGGGAATGTCAAAGAAAAACGTCAAGCGCATACTGGATATCGAGATCCTCACCGTGGGCACTCTGGCATTTGCCCTGTTCGTGCTGTTCGGACAGATCGTATCGCACGATATCATACAGATCGAATATATCAAATACCTGGTTGAATATCTGACGCTCAGAGAATACGCAGCCATATATCTTGTCATTATACTGATGGCTTATCTCATTTCCAGCCGGGCGGCCCGTAAATTGTTCACGGCATCGGCCATGGGAGCTTACAGAGGGGAGGCCTGATCATGATAAGACTTGAGAATGTAAATAAATATTTCAATAAGGGAAAGAAAAACGAGCTGCATGTCATTAAGAACACTACACTTGAGTTTGAAAAGACAGGCCTGGTTGCACTGCTGGGTCCGTCGGGATGCGGCAAAACGACTCTGCTGAATGTCATAGGAGGTCTTGACAGGATCCAGGGCGGAAAGGTTTTCATCGACGGGCAGCAGATAAGCGGAAAGAGTTCGGGCAAAATAGATGAGATCAGGAGCCGCAATATAGGCTACATTTTCCAAAACTACTATCTGGTCGACGACATGACTGTGTTCGACAATGTGGCCATGGTCCTCAGGATGAATGACATAAAGAGCAAGTCAGAGATCAAGACAAAGGTCGAGTATGCTCTGAAGCTGGTGGGGATGTACCGTTACAGGAACCGCTATGCTGATATGCTGTCGGGCGGTGAACGGCAGAGAGTCGGTATTGCCAGGGCACTGGTAAAGGATCCTCCGATCATCATTGCCGATGAACCTACCGGGAACCTGGACAGCAGGAACACCATCGAAGTAATGAATATAATCAAAGCCATTTCCAGAAAGAGACTGGTCATTCTGGTCACACACGAAGAGGAACTGGCAGATTTTTATGCTTCAAGGATCATCAGGCTGCGTGATGGAGAGGTCATTGCAGACGAAGAAAACAAAAAAACAGAAGACCTTGATTACCGCATAGACAACAAGATCTATCTCAAAGACATGGAAAAGCACCATGATCTTTCAGGTGACGAATTCGATGTAGGTGTGTACAGCGATACCGACAGAAAGATCGAGCTTGATATCGTTGTGCGTGAGGGCAATGTATATATCAGGAGCAACAATGATGCCGAGAGGCTGGAGATCGTCGATGACACGTCGGGTATTGAACTTGTTGACGATCATTACAGGGGCATGACTCAGGAGGATTTTCTGAGCCAGAGATTCGACACGAAAAAACTGGCTCCAAGGAAGATGCCGCGCTATAGTTCTATCATAGATACGAAAGAGATGATCATCGGCGGGTTCAGAAAAGTAAGGGATTATAAACCCCTGAAAAAGATCCTGCTGCTGGGCTTTTTCTTCTCAGCTCTCTTCATCATGAT